>JANOKY010000517.1:0-2278 GCA_031419635.1 Burkholderiales bacterium
TTCGCCGCCAGCCGCGAGCGCGGCGTGCCGGTGGCCGTGAGCCTGGCCGGCGGCTACGGCCGCACCATCGTCGACAGCGTGGCCGTTCACCTGCGCACGCTGCAAGAGGCCTGTGCGTCGTGGCACACCCACCGCAACCCCCATTCCCAACCTGCACTGACGGACTCATGAGCATCACGCCAACCACCACCGCCGCGGTCGATGCCGCGATCACGTCGCGCCGCTCGGTGCGCGCCTTCCTGCCCACCCCGGTGCCGCGGCAGACCATCGAAGACATCCTGGCCGTGGCCTCGCGTGCGCCCTCAGGTGTGAATACGCAGCCTTGGAAGGTGACGGTGCTGACGGGCCAGGCCAAGGCCAGCCTGTCGAACAAGATCCTGGCCGCGCACGATGCCAACGCAGCCGCGGCTTCCGTTGGTGCCGATGTCGGCGAGTACGACTACTACCCGACCGAATGGGTCTCGCCCTACATCGAACGCCGACGCAAGATCGGCTGGGACTTGTATGGCCTGCTGGGCATCGGCAAGGCCGACAAGGCGCGCATGCATACCCAGCACGGCCGCAACTACCGCTTCTTCGACGCCCCGGTGGGCCTGATCTTCAGCATCGACCGAATCCTGCGCCAGGGCAGTTGGCTCGACTACGGCATGTTCCTCGAGAACATCATGGTCGCGGCGCGCGGCCGCGGCCTGGACACCTGCCCGCAAGCGGCCTTCATCGGCTTTCACCACGTGATCGCCGAGCAACTGCAACTGCCGGCCGGCGAGATGGTGGTCTGCGGCATGTCGCTGGGCTATGCCGACGAGAGTGCCATCGAGAACCGCCTGGTCACCGAGCGCGTGCCGGTCTCGGCGTTCGCAAGATTCGTCGGCTGAACGGGCCGGTTCGTCACTCATCGTCGCGTGGCCCCTAGAATCCGCGGCGATCCAATACAACACACACAACACACGAGGGTGGCCATGCCGGCAAGCCTGCCGCGATGCCTGCTGATGGTTGCCGTAGCTGCGACGCCCGGCGCCGCGATGGCCGTCGAAGTTGACGGCAGCCAACTCTCCGCGCTGTGGGGCATTCCGTTCGCCGGCGTCCTGCTCTCGATCGCCATCCTGCCCCTCGCCGCGCCCCTCCTCTGGCATCGCCACTTCGGCAAGGTTGCGCTGGGGTGGATGCTTGCGTTCCTGGTGCCGTTTGCGGCGGCGTTCGGAGCACCCGCTGCCGGCGCAGCGTTGGTGCACACCCTGCTCGGCGAGTACCTGCCGTTCATCATCCTGCTGGTGGCGTTGTTCACAGCGGCCGGCGGCATCTATGTGCGCGGCAACCTGCACGGCAATCCGGGTCTCAACACCGGCCTGATGGCCATCGGTGCGGTGCTGGCCAGTTTCATGGGCACTACCGGCGCTGCGATGTTGCTCGTGCGCCCGCTGATCCGCGCCAACGACAACCGCAGGCACTCGGCGCATGTGATGGTGTTCTTCATCTTCATCGTTTGCAATGCCGGGGGCGCACTGACGCCGCTCGGCGACCCGCCCTTGTTTCTCGGCTTCCTCAAGGGAGTCTCATTTTTCTGGACCGCCACTGCGATATTCCCCGAAACCCTGTTTTTGGTGGGGTCCCTGCTGGCGATCTTTTTTGCGATCGACAGCTACTGGTACCGCAAGGAAGGCGTGACCAGGCAGGACCCGACGCCCGACACCAAGAGCTTTGGCATCGAGGGCAGCATCAATTTCCTGCCGTTGCTGGCCGTCATGGGCTTGGTGTTGATGAGCGGCATTTGGAAGCCCGGGATCGAGTTCGACGTCCTCGGCACGCGCGTCGGATTGCAACAGGTCGTGCGCGACACGCTCCTGATCGGGGTCACGCTCGTATCGCTGGCGATCACGCCGCGCGGCTTGCGCGAGAAGAATCAGTTCTCGTGGTTGCCGATGCAGGAGGTCGCCAAACTGTTCGTCGGCATCTTCGTCACCATGGTGCCGGTCCTGGCCATGCTCAAGGCCGGTGAGGCCGGGGCGTTCGCTGCGGTGACCCGAGCCGTGACCGGCAGCGACGGCCAGCCCTTGCCCTGGGCCTACTTCTGGTTTTCTGGCGTGCTGAGTTCCTTCCTCGACAATGCGCCGACGTACCTGGTGTTCTTCAATCTCGCCGGCGGCGATGCACAGGTCTTGATGACCACGCTCGCACCCACGCTGGCCGCCATCTCGGCCGGCGCGGTATTCATGGGCGCGAACACCTACATCGGCAACGCGCCCAACTTCATGGTCAAGTCCATCGCCGAAGAGCGCGG
>JANOKY010000518.1:0-6854 GCA_031419635.1 Burkholderiales bacterium
GCCGCGGCCGGCATCGTTGCCGACTCGGTGCCGGAGTTGGAATGGCAGGAAACCGAGGCCAAGGCACGGGCCCTGCTGCGCGCCGCGGAGCTGGTCGAGGAGGGCTTCTGACCGACAAGTGCGCGGCGCTTCAGGGCACCGCCAGCGTGAACACCGCGCGACCGGTGAAGGTGCCGGCTGGCACCAGCGCGGCATTGGCGTACGAGTAAGTGAAGCAGTTCTCGACGAAGGTGTTGCGCGCGAAATTTGCCAGCACCACGGTGCCGCCATTGAAGCTGCCGGCCGGGATGTCGGCCGCGGCGTTTCCGTTGGCGGTGCTGGTCCAACTGATCTGCGAGAACGGGATCGAATCGGCGCCGCTGGCCAGGCTCGCGGGCGTGGTCACCTGCAGGGTGGCCGAGGCCGCACCGGTGGTTGCGTTGGGCTGGCGGTACGAGCCACCGACGTAGACCTGCGCGGGCGGGTTGCACACCGCGTAGTTGTCAAAGGGGCTGGCCGATTGCATGCTGTCGCTGGTCATGGCCTGCGCTGCGCCGTTGCCGATGCTGGCCGCAGGCACGCTGACCGAGACGGTGTTGATGGTCGCGTTGTTGGCCGCTGCGGTGCCGACGCCGACCATCAGGAAGAGTTGCTTGGTGCCCGGCGTCAGGGTCAAGACCCAGGCCGAAGCGGGGGCGGCGGCCAACGCGGTCAGGCAGGCCAGGATACGCAGCAGGGTCATGCCGGCATTGTGGCGCGGCCCGGCGGCGGGCCGGCGAACGGTCGGCCGCGACGGCTTACGGCATGCTCGCCGTGTACGTGACTCGGCTGTTGTTGGTGTTCACGCCGCCGTAGGTCCCGGGCGGTACGAGGGCCGCATTCAGGTAGGAGAAGGTCCATCGCGCATCGCGATTGACGATCTTGCCGACGGCGGGCACCGTCGTGCTCGTCGTGGCCGCATCGGCCAGTGCCGGGGCCGCCAGTGCGGTGCCGCTAGTAAGCACCGAAGCCGCAGTGCTGATTTGGGCGAATGACAGCGTGTCGCCCGTACCGTTGCCGAGTGCCCCGACTGTTGTCGAAGTCAGCGTCACGGCGCCATTGTTGCCGAGCACCTTGGCTGTTACCGCGCCGCTGCCGAGGTCGCCCGACGCCAATGTCGCGGTGATTGGGCTGGCGTCGCCGATATTGGCAGCGGGCACCACGAAGTCGATCAGGTTGATGGCCGCGTTGGAGGCCAACGCTGTGCCGGTGCCGACCTGCAGGAACAGCACCTTGGGCACGGTGACGCGAAAGTCCAGGCGTGCTGTGGCCGTCAACGCTCCCGCGCCGGTTTGCAGGCTCGATTCCGCGAGGGCGGACAGCGGCAAACCGAGCGCGGCCAGACCGGCCGCGGCACACACCGCGCGAATGGGAAACCTGTTCATGTGAGATGACCTCCAGTTGTTGGGACGGCAGCCGATGACCTGATTCATGTGGCATCGTTTGCGACAGAAAAATTATGCCGTCGTCGATCGCCTGCGGCGCCTCGTTGATGCCGCCGCGCGACTTTGTGACACACGCAGCCGTGCAAAAGGGCCGGATTCCGGGCCCTGTTTTCCAGATTGAAGCTCAAGTTGCCGTGGCAGCGGCCGATAGCTCTGCGAGGTGGCCGCAATCGGCGACCACCGCATGACAAGGGCACACCCGCGCGAAAGCCGGGGTCGCAAAGCCACCGGTCTAACGTCCGCCAGGACCAGGACAGCGGGGTTGCCATCGCCGGGCTGGCGCCGTGGGGCGGCGTGCGCCCGGCGCCTGTGCAGCCACGGCCTTGCATGACTCCGACACGCCGCGGCGTGCGCTGCTGCGGAGCTTCGGACGATGGACTGCAATGCACGAATCGAAGACCGCCGGGCGCGCCTGCAGCTCGCTCGCGCCGCAGCCCACATCACCGTGGCCTGGCTGCTCGGCGCCGCCGCGGCGTCCCATTGCCGGGCCGATTCGCAGTGGCTGTCCGACGCACCCGCCGGGCGTGCGCTCGGCGCATCGGCCCACATCGACTTCAAGGTCACCGTCCTGCCGTCGTTGTCCTTGTCGATGCAAGGCACCGGCCTGCGCATTCAAGGCAACGGCGGCGGGTTGACGGTGCAGGCCAGCCCGCGTGGCGCAGCGGAGGGCAGCGCGCCGAGCAGCCACGCCCAGTTGCGCCCGCGTCACCAGGTGATCGACACCTCGATGTCCCAGTCGGGCTTCAATGGCGCCGCGATGGTCACGGTCGCGTCACCCTGATGCGGCGGCACTGTGCCACCGCGCGCTGCCTACGGCTCGTTGCCGCCGATGCGATCACGGCTGGCGCCGATCTCGATGCGGGTGGTCTGCCGCGGCACGACCTCGACGCGCAAGGCCTCGGCCGAAGGCATCAACCAAGGCAGTGGCAGGGTATCGCTGGCCACCCGCACGGCGTGGGCTCCCGGCGCCACGAACGGAAATTCGAAGCGGCCCTGCGCGTCGCTGCGGGTTGAATAGCGGCCATCGAGCGTGACAGTGACATTGGCGGCACGGGCCTCGAGCGCGTCGAGCCGCCCGTTGGCGTTGCCGTCGAGATAGACCACGCCTTCGATGTTGCCGCCACCGGCACCGACGCGCCCGCCCGCGCCGATCGGCACCGGCGCGGAACCGGCCTGGAAGTCGTAGCGCAGGGTCAGCCAAACGTCGCGCGTGCTGGTGCCGGGATAAACGAAGGACGTGAAGCTGCCGGGCAAGGGCGGGATCGGGCTCACATCGCCCGGCACGGCTTGTCCGGATGAACGCGACAGGCCCACCGCCGCCGCCAGCGACCACGCGCGTGCGAATCGCCACTGGCCCGACGCACTCACGTTGTAGAGGCGGCTGACTTGCGACGACAGCGGCAGGCTGGCGCGCGAGTTGAGGTCCAGGCTCAGGCGCTCGCCGATGTCGAACCCAGCTGTCACCGCCAGCTCGAGCGCAGTGCCGAAGTCGCCCAAGCTGGTGCCATTCGCGGCTTGCGTGCTCGAGCGGCTCGATGTCAACGCCTGGGAGCTTCGCAAGCGCTGGCCGAGTGGCAGGGCCCAGGACTGATCGCTCGAGAGGCGCCGTGCGACGACGGTACCGCGCTGGGTTTCCAGACCCGCCTGAAGGCGCAGGTCAGCCCACGTCCGTTGCAGTTCCAAATAGCCCGCGACCTGCAGGCCGCGGGCCACCCCGTTGCTGAGCTGGGCCACGCCGCCGATGCCCAGACGCTGGTCGATCTGATGCCGCACCGACAGGCCGGCCTGCTGCTGCGCGCCGCCGCCGCTGGCGCTGTCGATCGGCCGCGAGTTCGAGAGCTGGGCTTCGATTTGCGTGCGCAGCCCGAACTGCGACCAGCGGTAGTAGCCGCCCTGGGTATTGCCACCCAGCGCGCTGCCCTGCCAGTTCAAATCGGCGTCGAGGTAATGCAGGCCCCAGCGGTGGGTCAAATCGCCGGCCAGCAGGCTGGCGTCGAGCCAGGCCCCATGGCGTGAGGAAATGAGCGCGCTGGCTGGCGCTGCCGCCGCGGTTGTGGCGGCATCGTTGCGGCTGACCATCAGGTTGCCTTGCATGAATGCAGCCGCGGACTCCCAGCGCAGGCTCTGCAACAGGCCACTGCCGCCGGGCTCCGCCGAGCGCGGGCCCAGGCCCGGCACCGATTGCTCCGGGCTGCCCGAGGAGCGGCTGGCCAGCGCGCTGTAGCTCCAGCCGGAAGGCAGCAGCGAGGCCTGCCCGGCGCGCGCTCGCTGCACTTCGACGCCCAGCGCAGCGACCTGGTTGCCCGAGCCATAGAACGAACCCTGGCCGATCGACGCGAACGAGCCGGTCTCACCGCCACTGAGTTGCCAGGTGATGCCGGCATCGTTATTGCGCCATTGCGTCGATGCGCCCTGCACCAGTCGCGACGGCACGAAGAAGGACGCCTGCTGCCCCGCCAGCCGCGGGCTCAGGGTCTGGATGATGCCCAGGCCCTGCGAGGCATACCAGCCGCCGCCGAAGGGCATCGCGGTCTGGTACAGCGACATCGAACTGCCGCTGCCGCGGCGTTGGCGCAGTGTTCGGCCGAACAGTTGGCTCGACGCATCGAGCGAGAAGGCGCCGTAGTTGTCGGTGTCGATGGCGCCGCGCAGGCTGAGCCACAGCGCAGACTCGCGCCCTTGATCGTTGGCCGACGATTGGGCGCGCGACTCCAGGCGCAATGCCCGCGCTTCGCCGCTGGCATCGAAGCCGGGGTCAGCGTCGTCGGCCAACTCAGGGGTGGCAGGCAAGCCCTCGATCAGCCGATCGAGATAGGCAGGCGCCGGCAGGGCGGGCGAGGCCGCCTGCGCAGGCCCTGTTTGCGACAAGACCCAGGCAGCGAGCAGCGCCGCACGGATGAATGCCGAAGTCTTGGCCGCAGGCCGGTGGCAGTGTTGCGCGCGCGCCGCGACCAGCAGCACGAGAATCACGGAGCCGGTCGCTCGGCAATCTGGCGATTGATCTCGAGCCGGCCGGCCGCATCGGGGCCGTACTCGAGCACACCGCGCAGGCTCAACGGCCACTTCAGGCTTGGCGCGGCAGAGGCTGCAGAACGCGGGCCCGGTTCATAGGCCTGCAAGGCGATACGCCGCGTCTGCCCCGGCAGGATCGGCAGGTTCTCGGGCGTGAACTCCAGCACCGCACCGGCTGCATCCACGCCATTCAGGATGCCCGACAGCCGGCCGGTGGCATTGCCGCTGTTGCGAACCGCCAGCATCGGCGTGGGGCGCCCGTCAAAGGCAGCGACCGAGCTGTCACCCGCTTCGAGCACCGCCCGGGCACTGCCCACCGCGACATACACAATCACCGCGATGCGGCCGTTCATGGGGAACGAAGAGGTCTCGCTGGTCATCACTTCCTGCGGCTTGCTCTCGATCATCAAGGCGAAGCGGCACTCCTGCGGCGCGGCGTCGGCCGGCGCCGCGACTTCGAAACGGTAGCGCACGCGGGTGCCGCGTGCGACCGTGACTTCCTTGCGCTCGATGGCCACCCAGGGCCGGCAACTGCCCGGCTGCAGGGTGTCGTAAAACGTGAGGGCACCGGCGCCGTCCATGCGCCAGTCGGTGGTGTAGATGCGGTAGATGCCGGCGCCGGGTGTGGCGTGGGTGATCTCCATCACCTGGCGCGTGGCCTGACCGGGCTCGACGCCGATCTCGAAACGCGGCGGCGTGACCGCGGCCGCGAACTGGGCCTGGGCCGCGCCGCAGAGCGACAGCCCGACCCCTGTGGCGATCGAAAGCCGTTGCAGGCGCCGCGCAACTTGGCTGGGCCAGGCCTGCATGCTCATCGGCTCGGTACCTCGATCTCGAAGCTGAAATTCACCCGTTGCGGTGTGGTGCGGTCTCGCGCATCGGCCACTGCAGTCACGCGCATCGTGTCTTCGATGCGCGCACCGGGCACGACGCCCTGAAAGACCAGGTGGCGCTGACCGCTGGCGAGGCGGCCAGGCTGCAACAGGCCGGCGGTGGTCCACTCAACCACCAGGCTCGATTGCATCAGCGGCGGCATCACCATGTAGATTCGCGCCGGCCTGCCGACCCAAGGGCTCACGTTGAGCACGATGCGCACTGCCATCGTGGCCTCCAGCAAGTCGGCGCCCTCGCGCGACGGCAAAGCCTGGCGCCAGCGCAACTGCGCAGCAGGCGCCTGCACCTGGCTCTGCGAGTCGTCGACCGCATAGGTCGACCAGCCGGCGGCAGCGCCCGCCGCGCCCGGCAAGGTCAAAGCTCCGCTCGCCAGCAGCGCCAGGATGCAGACGAGAAACCGGGCCGCAGGTGGGTGCGATGCAGCCACGACTGCGCTGCTCAGCCGGTTGCGCGGTTGCCAGCCGCGATGCATTGGGACGCGCGCATCATCGGCAAATTTTAGAGGCAAGGGCTGCGGCCGGCGCCCGGGCAAGGCACGGATCGTCAAACATGTCACGCCGACGCATGGCACGCGCGCCGGGGCCAGGCTCCTGCGCGGACGACAGAACGCGCGTCTGAACGGGCTCGGCAAGACAAGCCCCCGCGAACCCGATAATGCGCAAGATGCTCTTACTGAAGCCCCGCCCAACGGACCGGGAAGGTGCCGCGATGCGGGCGGCATGCAGGCCTCCAACAACATCGACGGGACCGACAGCGTGCTGCTGATGATCGACAACTACGACAGCTTCACCTTCAACCTGGTGCAGTATTTCGGTGAGCTCGGGCAAGAGGTGCGCGTGCTGCGCAACGACGAGATCGATGTCGCCGGTATCGCGGCGCTGCGACCGGCGCGCCTGGTGCTGTCGCCCGGGCCCTGCACGCCGAACGAAGCCGGCGTGTGTGTCGAGGCCATCCGCCACTTCGCCGGCAAGCTGCCGATCCTGGGCGTGTGCCTGGGCCACCAGGCGATCGGCGCAGCGCTCGGCGGCCGGGTCGTGCGCGCACGCACGCAGATGCACGGCAAGGCCAGCGAGATTGCCACCGACGGTCTGGGTGTGTATCGCGGCCTGCCCGAGCGTTTCTCGGTGATCCGCTACCACTCACTGGCGATCGATCGGGCGTCGCTGCCGGCTGAGCTGCTGGTCAGCGCCACCACCGAAGACGGCGAGATCATGGGAGTGCGCCACAAAACGCTGGCGATCGAGGGCGTGCAGTTCCATCCCGAGTCGATCCTCTCCGAGCATGGCCACGCGATGCTGCGCAACTTTCTCGAGGCCTATCCGCCATGAGCCGCATGAAGCCAATCGATCTGCGCAGCGATACCGTGACCCGCCCGACCGCCGCGATGTGGGACGCGATGCGCAGCGCCGAACTCGGCGACGACGTGTTCGGCGATGACCCGACAGTCAACGCGCTGCAAGAGCGCATCGCCGCCGATCTCGGCTT
>JANOKY010000519.1:0-5315 GCA_031419635.1 Burkholderiales bacterium
CAGGCGATGCTCGCCGACCACCCCGACCTCCAAGGCTATGAGGTCTATGCCTGCGGCTCGGTGCAGATGGTCGAGGCGGCGGTGCCGGACTTCATCGCGCAGGGTCTGGAGGAACAGTTTTGTTTCTCCGACGCCTTCGCAGCAACCAAGGCCGTGCCAGCAACATCTGTCACCTCTTGACAGGCGACGGTCACAGACCGCGCGTACGATCTACCGCCATGAATGCAAGGATCAAGGACCGCGAGCAGACCCGCGGTGAAGAGATCGCCAACGCGCTGAGCCACGGCTTCGGCTGCCTGCTGGCCTTGGCCGCGCTGCCGATCCTGGTGCAGGGCGCGGCCGAGCGCGGCAGCGCCGCCAACGTAGTGGCGGCCAGCCTGTTCGCCAGCACGATGATCGTGCTGTACTTCGTCTCGACGCTGTACCACGCGCTGCCGAGCGGCCGCGCCAAGGTCTGGCTCAACCGGCTCGACCACGCCTCGATCTACCTCCTCATCGCCGGCAGCTACATGCCCTTCCTGTTTGGTGTGCTGAGCGGCGCGTGGGGCTGGTCGCTGTTCGGCGTGGTCTGGGCCGCAGCCGCGCTCGGCGTCACGGCCAAGCTGCTCGACCGGCTGCAGCACCCGCTGTGGTCCACGGGGCTGTATGTGGCGATGGGTTGGGTGGTCTTGATCGCCGCGGCGCCGCTCTACGAGCGCATGTCGGCCGAGGGCCTGCTGTGGCTGGTGGCCGGCGGCCTGTCGTACACCGTCGGCGCGGTGGTCTTCCTGTTCGACTCGAAGCTGCGCTACGCGCACTTCGTCTGGCATCTGTTCGTGATCGGCGGCAGCGCCTGCCATTTCTTCGCGGCGCTGTGGCACGCTGCGGCGTGACGCGGGTTGCGACGGCCCGGGCCCTCTAAGCGCCCGCCCCCTGTCGCATCCAGATCGCGTCTTCCTGTTCCAGTTCTTCGAGCCGGTTCTCGATATCGTAGATCGAGTGGTCCAGCTCTGGCAGCATCACGTCCTGCAAGGCCCGCGCGCGGCGCACCGAGCGCCGGTATTCGATCGACAGGCGCTCCAGGTTGCCCGAGATTGCCGCGATCGTGGCGGCAGCGGCCAGCACGGCGGCGAACGCGCGACGGCAGTCCTCGGCTTCTGGCGACCGGTTCACGGCCACCACGGCCGGCGCCGCCCCGCCTTCGAGCTCGGCCTGCTGCAGGCGCACGCCCATCAGCGCGTGCGTGCGGGTCAGCACCTGCGCCTGCGCCAGATCGGTCGCCGGATAGATCTGCAAGCCCTGCAACCCGTGGCGTGCCACTGCGGCCCGCAATGCCGCCAGCGCGGCATCGTGCAGCGCGACGAAGTCAAGCTGCAGCCGGCCGTAGTGCGCCAGCTCGCGCAGGATCGCGCCGGCCAGCAACAGGCATTTCTCGTCGAGGAAGACGTAGCCCTCATGCATCGCACGGCGCTCGTCCTTCATCTCGATGACGCCACTGCGGGTCGGGTTGGCATCGCTCATGGATGCACCTCGATGTGCGCCGCGATCTGCGCGTCGGACAGGCGCGTCAGCTCGCTCTTCGGCAGGTCGGCCAGCAGGGTCCAGCCGAGCGCCATGCTCTGCTCGAGCGTGCGCGCCTCGCTTTGGCTGGCCAGGGTCTGCTCGAACGCAGTGCCGAAGCGCAGGTACTTGCGGTCGGTCTCGGCAAGACCGTCAGCGCCCACGACGCTGGCGAGCACCCGCGCCTGCGCCGCGCGCGCGCAGGCGGCGTACAGCTGGCTCGCGAGCGCCGGGTGGTCGGGGTCGGTGTATTTGCCGCCGGTACCGTCCTTCATCAGCCGCGACAGGCTGGGCAGCACATTCACCGGCGGGTAAATGCCGCGCCGGTCGAGGTCGCGCGACAGCACGATCTGCCCCTCGGTGATGTAGCCGGTGAGGTCGGGGATCGGGTGGCCGATGTCGTCGGCCGGCATCGTCAGGATCGACAACTGCGTCAGCGTGCCCTGCGTGCCGCGCAGGCAGCCGGCGCGTTCGAACAGGGTGGCCAGGTCCGAGTACATATAGCCCGGAAAACCCTTGCGGCTGGGGATCTCGCCCTTGCTCGACGACACCTCGCGCAGCGCCTCGCAGTAGTTGGTCATGTCGGTCAGGATCACGAGCACATGCATGCCCAGGGCGAAGGCCAGGTACTCGGCCGCGCTGAGCGCGAAGCGTGGTGTCAGCAGCCGCTGCGTGCTGGAGTCGCTGGCCAGGTTGAGGAACAGCGCAGTTCGCTCCAGCGCGCCGCCTTGTTCCAGGCTGCGTCGGAAGTATTCGGCGCTGTCGTAGGGCACGCCGATGCCGGCGAAGACGATCACGAAATCCTCGCCGCGAGTCAATCGGGCCGCTCCCAAGGATGGCTCTCCCCCAGGGCCACGAAGGGGCCCCTGCGTGGCCCTGGGGGCGAGCGCCGCCAGGCGCTCTGGGGGCTGTTCTGTACGCAGGCGTGCGTGGTTGGCGATTTCGACCGCCAACCGGTCGTGAGGCAGGCCGCCGCCCGAGAACAGCGGCAGCTTCTGGCCGCGCACCAGGCTGTTCATCAGGTCGATCGTGCTGATGCCGGTTTCGATGAAGTCGCGCGGCAATGCGCGCGCCACCGGATTCATCGGCAGGCCTTCGATCGGCACCTTGCGGTGCGCGGCAATCGGCGGTCCACCGTCGATGACTTGGCCCACGCCGTTGAAGACGCGCCCGAGAATGCCTGGACCCAGGCCAAAGGTCAGCGGCTCGCCGTGGAAGCGCACCACGGTGCCCTCGAGCGACAGCCCGGCGGTGGACTCGAGCACCTCGATGGTCATGAACTGCTCGTCGATCGCCGCGATGCGCCCGAGCCTCGAGCGGCCGTCGCTGCCGCGCACTTCGACCGCGTCGTACAGGCCGACGTCGAGCGTGCGCCGCAGGAACAGCAGCGGGCCTTCGAGCCGCGTGGCGGCGCCTTCAACCGTGAGCAGCATCGCGGGTGTCCGTGGGTTGGGGGGCCGGTGTGAGCTGCGCGAATTCGCGTTCCATGCGTGCCTCCAGTTCGGCCAGGCGCGGCAACTCGTGGTCGGCGATCTCCTCGCCCATGCGCTGCAGCGGGCGCATGCAGGCCATCGCGCCAAGGCGCTCGGGCTCGACTCCAGCCGCCAGCGCCGCCTCTGCCAGGTCGAAGAAGCGGCCCAGCAGCCGCATCATCGCGCCCTGGCGCGCCGGGCTACAGACACGATCGATCTCGGAGAACGCCGACTGGCGCAGGAAGGCTTCGTTGACCAGCTCGGCGCACAGCAGCGTGAGTTGCTGGCGCGCGGGCAGCGCGTCCTTGCCGATGATGCGCGCCATGCGTTCGAGCTGCGCCTGCTCGTCGAGCAGCGTGAGGAAGCGCCGGCGCAGCGCGAGCCACTGGCCATTGCCCTGCGCCGCCCACCACGGCGCGAACTCGCGCGCGTCCTCGGCATACGACTGCAGCGGGTGGATCGCGGGGTAGAAACGCGCCTGCGCACGCTTGACGTCGAGGGCCCAGAAGGCTTTCACGTAGCGTTTGGTGTGGCTCGTCACCGGCTCGGTGAAGTCACCCGACGGCGGGCTGATCGCACCCATCACGGTCACCGAGCCGGTGGCGCCGCCGAGCGTCTCGACGAGCGCGGCGCGTTCGTAGAAATCGGCCAGGCGGCTCGACAGGTAGGCCGGGTAGCCGCCTTCGCCGGGCAGTTCGCCGAAGCGGCCCGACACTTCGCGCAGCGCTTCGGCCCAGCGGCTGGTGGAGTCGGCCATCAGCGCCACGTGCAGGCCCTGGTCGCGGAAGTACTCGGCCACCGTGATCGCGCAGTAGATGCTCGCCTCGCGCGCGGCCACCGGCATGTTCGAGGTGTTGGCGATGATCACGGTGCGCTCCATCAGCGGCCGCCCGGTGCGCGGGTCGGTCAGTGTCGGAAACTCGTCGAGCACGCCGGCAAGCTCGTTGCCACGCTCGCCGCAGCCGAGGTAGACGATGATGTCGGCGTCGCAGCCCTTGGCCAGCGCTTCGAGCAGCACCGTCTTGCCGGTGCCGAAGCCTCCTGGGATGGCCGCCTTGCCGCCTTGCGCCACCGGGAACAGGCAGTCGAGGATGCGCTGGCCCGTCACCAGCGGCGCCTGTGTCGGCAGGCGCCGGGCCACCGGCCTGGGCAAGCGCACAGGCCAGGCGTGGCTCATCGCCAGCTCGCGCAGGCGCCCGTCGCCCTGGCGCAGCACGCACACGGTGGCATCGTCGGCGTACTCGCCGGCCGCCACCACCGACTCGACGACACCGGCCACGTCGGGCGGCGCCAGACAGCGCTGCGCGCGGCCAGCGGGGCCGCTCGATTCGCCGATCACGGCGCCCGGCGACAGCAACGCGCCGACGCCGATGCAGGGCTCGAAGCGCAGGCGGCCCGAGACAGCCGTGCGCATGCCCGGCTGCACAAACGCCGAGTCGGTTCCGGGCAGCGGCCGCAGCAGGCCGTCGAAGATGTGGCCCAGCAAGCCAGGGCCGAGGCGGATCGCCAGCGGCTGCCCATCACCGCGCACCTCGGTGCCCGGACGCAGCCCGGTCGTGTCCTCATAGACCTGCACGACGATCTGGTCGCCGTTGATGCGAACCACCTCGCCGAGCAGGGCCTGCGACCCGACGCGCACCGATTCGCGCAGCGAAAACGGCCCTTGCTTCAGCGCGTGCAGCACCGGCCCGGCGATCCAGCGGACGATCGCAAGGCTCATGGCGAAGACTCCAACTGGCGCAGTAGCCGCGCCTCGAACTCGGCGCGGTCGGCGAGCAACCCGCCGAGCGTGCCGTCGATGACGTTGCCGTCGGCCACGACCTTCAGCCCGGCGCTGATCGTCGCATCAGGCTCGAACAGCGGCAGCGTGCCCGACGTGGCAGCCAGCGCCAGCGCCTGCTGCTCTGCCGCAGGCCAATCCGGCGCGTGCACGATGCGCCAGGGACCCGCTGGCATGCGCGTCCGCGCCGACGCCAGCACGTGGGCCACCCAGGCTGCGCGCGTGCCCGGCGGTTGCCAAAGTTCCAGCAGTTCTCCCGGGAGTTGCTCCCAGGCCAGTCGCAGCAACGCCGCGTTGCGTTGCTGCTCATGCAGGCGGCGCTGCGTGGCAAGCCGGGCCTGCGTGGCGGCGATTTGCTCGCGCCGTCGCTGGCGCTGGTCTTTGAAGGCCTGGCGCATGCGCGAACGTGCATCGGCATGCGCCAGAGACAACAAGGCCCTGGCGCGGCTGTTCGCCTCGCCGAGGATCTGCGCGCACTGGCGTGCGCGGTCGGCCTCGACCAGATCGAGCAACGCGCGCATTTG
>JANOKY010000520.1:0-1654 GCA_031419635.1 Burkholderiales bacterium
GCCGCGCGCCGCCGAGGCCAGCCAGGCAGTGCTGTTTGTCGATGTGTTCCAGCGCACCCGGGAGTCCGAGCCGGTGTTCTGGCGCGGCCGCGCCAGGGTCCAGGACCTGCTGGCGCTGGTAGGGCGCTTCATGGGCGCCGAACGCGCCGGCCAACTGTTTGGCGACTACGCGCGCCAGGCCGGCGTGGCGCAAATCGACCAGATCAGGCCCGACGCGCAACTGGTGCGTTACGTCGAGACCCAACTGGCCGGCGCCATCGGCAGCGCCTCAGCGCGCGCTGTGGTGGCCTCGGTGGTCGAGGAAGAGACGCTCGCGCCGGCCGACATCCTGCGCATGCTCGACGAGGCCTCGCAGGTGCGCGCGGCGAACCGCCAGCTCGAAAGCCTGGACAAGCTGAAGGACGATTTCATGTCCTCGGTGACGCACGAGCTGCGCACGCCGCTGACATCCATCCGCGCCTTCGCCGAACTGATGCGCGACGACCCGGCCATGGACGGCGCGCAGCGCCAGCAGTTCATCGGCTTGATCGTGGCCGAGGCCGAGCGCCTGTCCAGGCTGGTGAACCAAGTGCTCGACATGGCCAAGATCGAATCCGGCCATGGCGATTGGCGCAACGAGGCAATCGACCTGCGCGAGTTGATCGCGCATGCCGTGACCACCACCCGCGAGGCCTTCCGCGAACGTGGCGCCGAGGTCGCGGTGGAGCAGCCCGACGCGGTGCCGCTGCTGCACGCCGACCGCGACCGCCTGCTCCAGGTATTGCTGAACCTGCTGTCCAATGCCGCCAAATTCGTGCCCGCTGGCCGCGGCCGCGTCGTCGTCGCGCTGACCGCCGACGAGCGTGCGGCGACGATCGAGATCCGCGACAACGGGCCCGGCATCGCGCCCGAGCAGCAGCAACAGGTGTTCGAGAAATTCCGCCAGGGTGGCGACGCCAGCAACCGCCCGCAGGGCACCGGCCTGGGCCTGCCGATCAGCCGCCAGATCGTCGAACATTTCGGCGGCCGGATGTGGTTGCGCAGCGTGCCGGGCCAGGGCGCCACCTTCGGCTTCGATTTGCCCTGGCAACATCAGGAGAATGACGTGGACCCCCAAGCTCACTCACGTTCGCCGCCCCAAGGCCCGGTAGGGGCCTCTACGTTGCCCAAAGGGGCGCATGCCCGCCTTGAGGCGGCTCGGCGGAGGGCATCATGACCAAGCACGTTCTGATCGCCGACGACGAAGCCAACATCGTCATCTCGCTCGAGTTCCTGATGAAGCGCGAGGGCCACCGCGTGACGATCGCACGCGACGGCGACGCCGCGCTCGAAGCGATCCGCCGAGAGCGGCCCGACCTGGTGCTGCTCGATGTGATGATGCCCGGCAAGAGCGGCTTCGAGGTCTGCCAGGCGGTGCGCGCCGACGAGGCGCTGGCGGCGGTGAAGATCCTGATGCTTAGCGCCAAGGGCCGCGACACCGACCTGGCCAAGGGCAGCGCCATGGGCGCCGACGCCTACATGACCACACCCTTCGCGACCCGCGAGCTGGCCGACAAGGTGCGCGAATTGTTGGGAACTCCGTGAGCACGCCGGGCCGCCCCAAGTGCGAACGCTCCCGCTTGGCGGGACGGCGCGTAGCGCCTAGGGTGCCCCAATGAGATTCGACAAGCGCGAG
>JANOKY010000521.1:0-2080 GCA_031419635.1 Burkholderiales bacterium
ATCCAGCCGAAGGTGCGCAATGATTCGCGCCGCGTCAGCAGGGTGTTGCCCGCCAGCGAAAGCCCCGGCACCGCGCCGCGGCCCAGCCGCTCTTCAGGCACGAAGTGCAGGCCCAGGGTGCGCCGCCTTGCCGGGCCGGCGCGCGCGACGTCCTTGCCGAACAACTCGATGCTGCCTGCCTTGGCGCGGCGGTCTTCGCCCGACAGGGTCGCGAGCAACTCCTGCTGGCCGTTGCCCGAGACGCCGGCGATGCCCAGCACTTCACCGGCGCGCAGTTGCAGCGACACCTGGGCGAGCGGCACGCCGTAGGCGCTGTCGGGCGCCAGCGACAGGCTCTTCAGTTCGAGCGCCACCGCGCCCAGCGTGGCCGCGCGGTGCACCAGCTTGGGCGGCTCGGCGCCGATCATCAATTTCGACAGCGAGGCGTTGCTCTCCAGGCGCGGATCGACCGCGCCGGTGACGCGCCCGCCGCGCAGCACCGTGCATTGGTGGCACAGCTCGCGGATCTCGTCGAGCTTGTGGCTGATGTACAGGATCGAGCAACCTTCCTGCGCCAACTTGCGCAGGGTGTTGAACAGGCTCTGCACCGCCATCGGGGTCAGCACCGAGGTCGGCTCGTCCAGGATCAGCAGCTTGGGCTCGGACAGCAGCGCGCGCACGATCTCGACGCGCTGGCATTCGCCCACCGACAGGCTGTGCACCGGCCGCGAGGCATCGACTTGCAGTCCGTAGTCGCCTGCCTTCTGCTTCATCCGTGCCGTGACTTCGGCCAGCGTCTCACCCGTGTCCAGGCCGAGCCAGACGTTCTCGGCGGCAGTGAGCGTGTCGAACAGGCTGAAGTGCTGGTACACCATCGCGATGCCATGGGTCTTGGCTTCATGCGGGTTGCGGATTTGCACGCGCTTGCCGTCGACGCGGATCTCGCCTTCGTCGGGCTGCACCGCGCCGAAGACGATCTTCATCAGCGTCGATTTGCCGGCGCCGTTTTCGCCGAGCAGGGCGTGGATCTCGCCGGGTTGCACCGTCAGGCTGATGTTGTCATTGGCTTTGACGGCCGGGTACTGCTTGCTGATGCCGATCAGCTCGAGTCTTGGAATGCTCATGAAAGTTTCCTCGGCAAATGAATAACCTCAAGCGGCCGCATACAAACGCCGCCCGGCGACGAAGGTCGAAACCAGGTTGCGCTCGTCGCCCAGCGTCATCAGCGCGAACACCCGCTCGTGCAGCGAGGTCGAAGCCGCATCGCGCACCGACGCCACCGGCCCGACGGCGTACTGCCACAGCGCCAGGTCGGCCACGCAGCCGACATCGAAGGAGCCGATCTCGCCGTCGAGCCCGAGCGCGCGCGCCGAGCCGCGCGTGGCCGCATACAGCGCCTTCCACGCAGACAGCCGCTGCCCGCGCAGCGCCTGCACCTTGTAGGCATCGGCCATCGTGCGCAGCATCGACAGGCTGGTGCCGCCGCCGACATCGCTGGCCAGCGACACCGCCACGCCGCTGGCTTCGAGGCCGCGCCAATCCATCAGGCCGCTGCCGAGGAACAGGTTCGACGACGGCGAGTGCGAGATCTGCCCGCCCTCGCGGCCGAGCAGGGCGCGGTCCTCGGCGTCGAGCCAGATGCCATGCGCCAGCACCGAGCGCGGGCCGATCAAACCATGGCGGGCGTAAACATCGAGGTAGCTGCGCGCATCGGGGAACAGCTCGGCCACCCAGCGCAGCTCGTCCTGGTTTTCGGCCACATGGGTTTGCAGGTAGGTGCCGGGGTAGGCCGCGAGCAGGCGTCCGGCCAGGGCCAGTTGCGCGTCGCTGCTGGTGGGCGCGAAGCGCACGGTGTGGGCGTAGGCCAGGCGGGCGCGGCCGTGCCAGCGCTCGATCAACTCGATGCTGTCGCGCTCGGCACTTTGAAGCGTGTCGGTCAGGCCCGCAGGCGCATTGCGGTCCATCAGGCACTTGCCGGCGATGACGCGCATGCCGCGCTGCTCGGCCGCAGCGAACAGCGCTTCGGCGGAGGTCTTGTGCACCGTCGGGAACACCACAGCCGCCGTCGTGCCATGCGCCAGCAGGGCGTCGAGAAAACGGC
>JANOKY010000522.1:0-2240 GCA_031419635.1 Burkholderiales bacterium
CGGGCGAGGCGGCGTTGTACTGAACGCGCAGCATCGGCAGCGGATAATCTGACGCAACATGAAACTGCGCTTTACCAAGATGCAAGGCGCGGGCAACGACTTCGTCGTGCTCGACGCCACGCGCACGCCGATCGAGCTGACGCCGGCCCAGGTGCAGCGCCTGGGCGACCGGCGCTTTGGCGTCGGTGCCGACCAGATCCTCGTCGTCGAGAAAACCGACACGCCGGGCGTCGATTTCCGCTACCGCATCTACAACGGATTTTCGGGCGACGAGGTCGAGCATTGCGGCAACGGCGCTCGCTGCTTCGTGCGCTATGTGCGCGAGCGTGGCCTCACGGACAAGACGACGGTGCGCGTCGAGACCGTCAACAACCGGCTCGAACTGCATTGGCAGGCCGATGGCCGCGTCACGGTCGACATGAACGCGCCGGTGTTCGAGTTGGCGCAGGTGCCGTTCGATGCCATGGGCCTGGCGCCGCGCGACGTCAACGGCTTTGGGCTGTGGCCGATCGACGTTGCCGGCCAGCGCATCGACGTGGCCGTGCTGTCGATGGGCAACCCGCATGCGGTGCTGCGCGTCGATGACATCGACACCGCGCCGGTGGCCACACTTGGCCCGGCGATCGAATGCCATGCCCGCTTTCCGCGCCGCGTCAACGCCGGCTTCATGCAGGTGCGCTCGCGCAGCGAAATCGCGCTGCGCGTGTACGAGCGCGGTGCCGGCGAAACGCTGGCCTGCGGCACGGGAGCCTGTGCCGCGGTGGTGGCCGGCATCCGCCTGGGTTGGCTGGGCGCGAAGGTCGAGGTGCACACCCGCGGCGGCGTGCTCAGTATCGAATGGCAAGGCGGAACCAGCCCCGTGCTGATGACCGGCCCGGCCGAAACCGTTTATGAAGGAGAGATTGAGCTGTGATCACCAACGCCCTGCAAGGCATCACCGAAAACGACATCGCCGAGTACCTGGCCAACACGCCGGGCTTCTTCGAGCGCCATGCCGAAATGCTCGCCAGCATCCAGCTCACCAGCCCGCACGGCCTGCGCGCGGTGTCGCTGCAGGAGCGGCAGATGGAAATGCTGCGCGAGCGCATCAAGGGGCTGGAGAAGAAGATCGTCGAGATGATCCGCAACGGCCAGGACAACGTGGCCATCGCCGAGCGCCTGCACCGCTGGACGCGCGCGTTGATGATCACCGTCGGCGCCGCCGAATTGCCCGAGGTGCTGCTGCGCGAATTGAAGCAGCAGTTCCTGATCCCGCAGGCCGGCATCCGTGTTTGGGGTGTCGCCGAGGCGTTTAGGGAGCTGCCCTTCGCGCAGGGCGCCAGCGACGACGCCAAGAGCCTGGCCACCAGCCTGGGCGTGCCGTACTGCGGCGCCAAGGCCGGCTTCGAAGCCGCACGCTGGCTCGATGACCCGGCGACAGTGGCCTCGATGGCGATGGTGCCGCTGCGCGCCGCGCCGGGTGACGCTGCGTTTGGTTTGCTGGTGGTCGGCTCGCCCGACCCGACGCGCTACAGCGCCGACATGGGCACGGATTTTCTGCAGCGCATCGGCGAGATCGCCAGTGCGGGGTTGGCGCGCTTGCTGTCAACGCAGTGAACGACGCGGCCCCGCTGCCCGCCGAGTTGCTGCGCTATCTGCAGCACCTCGAAGTCGAGCGGCGGCTGGCGGCGCGCACCTTGGTCATCTACCGTGTGGCGCTGCAGCGCTTGGTCAGCCCCGCCGCCGCCGCCGACATCGAACTCCAAGCCGTGCAGAGCCACCATGTGCGGCGCTGGATCGCGCAGGCCCACCAGCGCGGCCTGGCGCCGCGCAGCCTGGCGCTGGTGCTCGCGGCCTGGCGCGGCCTGTACCGCTGGTGGGGCGAGCAGAGCGCGGTGGCCAGCAACCCGGTCGATGGCGTGCGCGCGCCCAAAGCGGCCAAGCCGCTGCCCAAGGCCCTGTCGGTCGACCATGCGGTGGCCCTGGCCAACCTTGTGTCGCCAGGCGGTGTTGCGGCGCTGGCCGCGCGCGACCACGCAATCGTCGAGTTGCTCTATGGCTGCGGCCTGCGGGTGGCCGAACTGGTGGGCCTCGATGCGCGCGCCGGCCGCGACGCCGCAGGCTGGGTCGACCGGCCCGACGCCACCGCGCATGTGCTCGGCAAGGGCAGCAAGCGGCGCAGTGTGCCGGTGGGCCGCGCGGCGCTCAATGCGCTCGACGCCTGGCTGGCGCACCGCGAGCCCCTGGCCAAGCCCGACGAA
>JANOKY010000523.1:0-4680 GCA_031419635.1 Burkholderiales bacterium
ATTTGTTTTTGCAGGGCCAGATCGTCTTCGACGATCAGCACCTGGGGCCGTTTTTGCGCAGTCATGGGCGGCTCATCGGGCCGGTTCATTTGGCCGCATAGAGCTCGCGCTCGGAGCTGCGTCCGACCTCGAACAAGGGCAACAACACCGTCACCACGGTGCCGCGGCCGACCTCGCTGTCAACCGTCAGGCTACCGCCGATTTCCTGGATGTACTGGCGGCTTTCATAAGCCCCGATGCCCATGCCGTTGACCTTGGTCGAGCTGAAGGGTTTGAACAGGCGGTTGCTGAGGAAATCGGGGCTCATGCCGTGCCCGCTGTCGCGCACGACGATCTTGGCCTGGCTGCCCTCGCGCGCCAGCGTCAGGCTGATCGTGCCGGCAGCGTCGGTGGCGTCGAGCGCGTTGTCGACGATGTGGCCCAGCACGCGTTCGACGCGCTCTTCATGCCCACGCGTCACCACGCGCTCATCGACCTGGACAACGACGGTCCGTCCGCGCGCCGCGGCCGCCACACGGATGCGTTCGAGCAACGCCGGCAGCGCCACCCCTGCCGGAACCCCGGCAGGGGTCTCGCCGCTGCGCAACTGCAGCATCAGGCGGCGCATCCTGTCGAGCGAGTTTTCCACCGTGGTCAGCATGTCCTCCTGGAACTCGGCATTGTCCTTGAGCCGCCGCGCGTTTTGCATCATCAGCGAAAGCTGGGCCACGATGTTCTTCAAATCGTGCACAACAAAGGCCGACATCTTGTTGAAGGCGTCGAACTTGCGCGCTTCGAGCAAGGCGTCGGTGGCGTGCATCAGGGCGAGGAAGCTTGCCGCCTGCCGGCTGGCCGTCTTCAGCAAATCGCGGACTTCCCAATTGACCTGCAATGCCGCGTGGGGGCGCTCGATAACGACGATGCCGGTGAGTTGGTCGCCGACGATGAGCGGCACCGCCAGCCAATGCTGTGGGTTGTCGGCCAGCCAATCCGGCGGCTGCGCGCCTTCATAGCGCTCGGGGTGGGCGCGGTATTCGTCGAGATCGACGACCCACTCGCGCTCGAGCATAAAGCGTGCAAAGGGCGAAGCCACCGGCTCCACGGCAGTCGAGCGCGGCGCGTTCCAGCGCGCCGCCTGCACCAACTGGCTTGCCTCGGCATCGCGGTACCAAAGCGCACCCGAGGGGCTGTGCAGCATTTCGGCCAGGCCGCGAACCACCAAGCCGCCGACTTCGCGCGGCGAGCTGTCGGCCGCCAGGCGTGAGGTGAAGCGCAGCCACTCGTTGCGGTAGTCGTAGCGATAGCGAAAAAAGTTCTTGCCGACGAAGACCCGCACCTTGGCGCGCAGGGTTCCCGAAAACAGCAGAAGAGCCAGAAGCACCAACCCGACGCAGAGCAGAGCCAGTGCGAGGGCGCCGCCCCAGTCGCCGCCGACATGGCGCACGTAGTAGCCGATCGCCGAGATCACCAGCAGGTAGACCCCGACCAACATCAGCGTCGCGGTGTGGAACGCAGCGTCGCGCGAGACCTGGAAGGAGGAACTCCAGTCCGAATGGCGCTTGGTCGCGATGTACAGCAGCGACACCGGCAAGGCATGCACCGCGCTGCGTATCGTCACCGAGTCTGCGTCGAATTGCCCGAACAGAAGCACATTGGAATGCAGATAGATGTCGAACAGAAAAATGCAGGCCAAGCCCAGGCACAAAGGCTTGGTGTGCCAGCGCGACGCTTCGGCCGCATTCCTGAACAACTGCTCGACCAGCACCAGCCCCAGAACGGGCAGTGCGAGCGAGGCCAGCGGCACATTGCGCGCCAAGCCACCCGGGCGTTCGGGCCCCAGCGCGCCGGCGAGGACCAGCACGCCAATCGCGATCACCGCGATGCCGGCCACACCGAACAGCATGACGTTTCGCGCGCGTTGACGCGGCCCCACTGGCCGCAGCAACACGATCGCAAAGGCGAACCACGCGGCGTAGCGTGCCAGGTCGAGCAAGCCGCTGCCCACGGCCAAAGGCGCGCTGCCGGTCAACTGCGCGGCCAGGCTCGCCAGCGCCCACGCGGCACTGACGGCAATGGCCGCGATGAAGCTCAGTTGGGCCGCAGTGTTCTTGGTCGTGCTGAACCAACTGCGCAGCAGCGAAATCGTGAATACGCTGTACGCGACGGCTGCCAATGCATGGCTGTAGGCCGCCAGAGTCACCGATGCAGCACCCTAGCGTGCACCCTTGCCGGTCAGAACGACGGAAACCGTTTCGAACATGATCAGCATGTCGAGGAACAGGGTGTGGTTCTTGACGTAGTAAAGGTCGTACTGCAACTTTTGCTTGGCGTCTTCAACCGTCGCACCGTACTCGTAGCGCACCTGGGCCCAGCCGGTGACGCCAGGTTTGACGCTGTGGCGGATCGCGTAATAGGGGATGTCCTTGGTCAGGCTGGCGACGAAGTACGGACGTTCCGGGCGCGGCCCGACGACGCTCATCTCGCCCTTCAAAACATTGAAGAGCTGCGGCAGCTCATCAATGCGCACGCGGCGGATCAAGCGCCCGACGCGCGTGACGCGGTCGTCCGAGGTCGAGGCCCAGCGCGGATTGCCGTCTTCCTCGGCATCGCGGCGCATGCTCCTGAACTTGATCACGTTGAAAGTCTTGCCATTCAGGCCGACACGCTCCTGGCGGTAGAACACCGGGCCGCGGCTTTCGAACGCAATCAGCAGCATGGCGACGAGCATCAGCGGCAGGCTGATGACCAACAGCGTGAGCGCGCACACGACGTCGAACCCCCGCTTGATCGCCGTGCGCAGAAAGCCCTGGTTGAAGCCGTCGCCAAAGATCAACCAGCCTGCATTGACGTAGTCGAGCCTGATCTGCCCGAGACGCTTTTCGAAGTGGGTGGAGATGTCCGAGACGCGGATGCCGCTGATCTTGCATTCGAGCAGGTCGCGAAGGGACATGCTGCCGCTGCGCCGCTCCGACAGTGCGACCACCACCTCGTCGACGCCGGCCCTGGCGGCGGCAACCGCCAGCGACGCCGAACTGGCGAGAATCTGAGACTGAGGCACCGAGTGGACGCTCTCGTTGGGGCTTGGATAAAAACCGATGACCCGTGCGTGAGGGTCCGATGCCAGCAAGGACTCGCTGACCTGCTTGGCCACCGGGCCCGTGCCCAGCACGAGGATGCGCGACTGCATCACCGCCAGCTTGCCGAAATGGCCGCCCAGCGAGCGGTGGGCGATGACCGCCAGCACGGTGCCCATCGCGGCATAGGCCATCACGGCGGAACTGGCGATGTGCAACGGTATCAGGTTGAAGATGCCGTACGCCAACGGCAGCATGAGCAGCGCAGCCACGAGCGCCCGCGTAACCGATTGTTGCAACGAGCGGTTCGGCGACGCCTGGTAGATACCGGTGGCGCTACCAACGACGAAGGTCCAGGTGGCCAATGACAGGCTATGGGTCGCGGTGGTTGACACCGGGATTGCGTTTTGCAAGTACAGGGCACCGAACCCAAGCATTGCCAGCATCACGAATGCGAAGTCGAAAGTCATCTGCAAGATGACATTCGCATTGACGTAGTGGTTGAAGATGCGGACCATCCGATAACTCCGGGTATTGCGCGCCGTTGTGGTTGCCATGGGGCCGGCATCATCGACCTGCTGAGTGCTCTTGCGCGTCAGCCGTGTCTGCCAGTCCTGACCGATCGGGCTCTTGCCTGGGCGAAGCGACGTTGTAGCAGGCCGCAAGAGGAGGCTCCAGCCCCAAGATGAGTGGCTCTGCCTGCTTTCGGCATCACAGGCCATTGTCACGGCAATATTTCTCGAACTGATGACAATGGCCGGGCTTGCGCACTTTGGGGACTAGGTTTGCTGGCGCTCGCGCCCGCCAGGCTGCCATGCGCCGGCCAACTTGGCGTGCCAGCAATTAAGATGCGGCCCTTCCAGCCCCATGGAGCCTGCAATGTCAATGTCCGACCGCGACGGCAAGATCTGGATGGACGGCCAAATGGTCGACTGGCGCGACGCCAAGATTCACGTCCTCAGCCACACCCTACATTACGGTTGTGGCGCTTTCGAGGGAGTACGCGCTTACAACGCCGTGGGTGGTACGGCGATTTTCCGGCTCCAGGAGCACACCGAGCGCCTTTTCAACAGCGCCAAGATCCTGCGCATGAAGATCCCGTTCAGCCCTGCGCAAGTGATGGAGGCGCAACGTAACGTGGTTCGTGCGAACGGTCTGGAAAGTTGTTACATTCGCCCGCTCACCTGGATTGGCTCTGAGAAGTTAGGGGTTTCGCCAAGGGGCAACACCATCCACTTGATGGTCGCCGCTTGGCCCTGGGGCGCCTACCTGGGTGAAGACGGCATGAAGCGCGGCATCCGCGTCAAGACCTCGAGCTACACGCGCCACCACGTCAACATCACGATGACGCAGGCCAAGGCGGTGTCGAACTACACCAACTCGATCCTGGCCAACATGGAGGCCCTCGACGACGGCTACGACGAGGCGCTGCTGCTCGATGCCTCGGGCTTCGTCAGCGAAGGCGCGGGCGAAAACCTGTTCATCATCAAGAAGGGCGTGGTCTACACGCCCGACCTGTCGGCCGGTGCGCTCAACGGCATCACCCGCGACACCATCTTCGCGATCTGCACCGACCTCGGCCTCAAGCTGGTCGAGAAGCGCATCACGCGCGACGAGGTCTACATCT
>JANOKY010000524.1:0-5899 GCA_031419635.1 Burkholderiales bacterium
TCGACCGTGGCGCCGCCGAAGGTCGGCGTGCGATAGCCCACCTTGCCGGTGTTGCGGCCGAGGTAGGCATAGAACGCGTCCGACGAGGTGCCGGTGTCGTGGTTGTGCATCGACACGTAGTCGGCGGTGGCGTAATACGCCTCGCTGGTGAAGTTGCCCAGGCGGACCTTGCCGAAGCCACCCGACAGGTTGACTTCGCTCTGGCGGCTCCAGAAGGGGCTGGAAGCCGTACCGTTGGTCGGGTTGAGGCCGCTCTCGAGCTGGAAGCCGGCCTTCATGCCACCACCCAGGTCTTCGCTGCCC
Source organism: Burkholderiales bacterium (assembly GCA_031419635.1). GTDB lineage: Bacteria > Pseudomonadota > Gammaproteobacteria > Burkholderiales > Burkholderiaceae_C > CADEEN01. The sequence goes on from JANOKY010000524.1 coordinate 304, forward strand.
TTGAGTCCGAAGCGCGACGAGCTGTTCTGCAGCTTCCAGTCGTTGACGTTGCCAATCTTCTGGCGCTCGACGGTGACATTGAGGCGGCCGTAGAGGGTGACTGTGCTCTGCGCGAAAGCGCTGGCACCGACGCTGGCCAGGGCGGCCGCGATGATCAGGGAGCGTTGCATATTGTTCGTCCTTTGAAAGTGAATCGAGAGAAAACGCATTCTAGTGAGCGACCTGCGGTAAACCCTGAATCGGGCATGTAAACAGGCGCTGTCTGCGGCATCCGCGCAACATTCAGCCCCGCCCCGCCCGGGCCGACAATGCCCACCGATGGACCACACCTTCCTGTCCGCACTGGTGCTGCTGCTGCTGGTGCTCGACCCGCTGGGCAGCCTGCCGGTCTTCATTTCCGTGATGCGCAACGTGGCGCCCGAGCGGCGCACGCGGGTGGCCCTGCGCGAGTCGGCGCTGGCTTTTGCGGCGCTGGTGTTCTTCATGCTCACGGGGCAGTGGTTCCTGACCTTGATGCGCTTGTCGGAGCGTTCGCTCGAAGTCGCCGGCGGCGTGATCCTGCTGATCATCGCCATGCGCATGATCTTTGCCTCGGGCGGCGAAATCTATGCGTCCGACGGCCAGGGGCGCGAGCCGCTGATCTTCCCGCTCGCCGTGCCGCTGCTGGCCGGTCCGTCGGCGATGGCCACCGTGCTGCTGCTCGCCTCGCGCCAGCCCGAGCGCCTGCTGGCCTGGATCGGGGCGCTGACGGTGGCGATGCTGTTCAGCGCCGCGGTGCTGATCGGTGCCGACCGTATCCGCAAATGGATTGGCTCGTCGATGGTCAGTGCGATCGAGAAACTGATGGGCCTGGTGCTGACGGCCATCGCCGTCGAGATGATCCTGGCGGGCCTGAAACGCTACTTTTTCGAGCGCTGACTGCCCCAAGCTCGCTGCTCTCGCGCCCCCCGGGCCGCGTAGGGCCCTTTGTGGCCCTTGGGAGCTCAGGCCGCTTGGGAGCGGCCCTGCGCTGGCCTGAGTTACCGGCGGTAGCGCGCGTCCTTCGACAAGCTCAGGACGATCGGTAGCGGGCGACGAAGGCGCGGTCGATGCGGTCCTTCCACCAGCCCATCAAGCGGCCCTGCAGGGACCAGCCGTTCCAGCTTGCGATCGCGCGGCCGTCGCCCAGCGCCAGCAGGTTCAGCGAGTGGCGCTGCGGTGTGTAGTTGGTGAGCGTGCCGCCGCCGACGAAGCGGCGCAGGTTTTCCGCCAGCACCGGCCCGGCGCGCACGGCGTAAACGCCGCGTCTGGGGTGCGGCGCATCGTCGCGCACGATCACATCGCCCGCGGCGAAAACATTGGCATGGCTGGCGCTTTGCAGCGTGGCGCCGACGCGCACGAAGCCGGCATCGTCCAATGCCAGGCCGCTGCCGGCCAGCCAGGCCGGTGGGTCGCTGCCGGTGGCCACGATCGGCACATCGCAGGCCACGCGCATCGTGCCGAGCAGGACATGCCAGGGTTCGATGGCGGTGCAGCGGCCCGGCAGCACCTGCACCGCACGGCGGGCCAGTGCCGCCAGCGCGCGGCGGCGCACGCCGTCGCCATAGGCCGGCAGCACGGGGCCGTCGGAGACCAGGGTCAACGTGCAGTGCTCGCCCAGCGCCTGGCGCACCGCCAGCGCGATCTCGATGCCGGCCGCGCCATTGCCGATCACCACCACGTCGAGCGCGTCCTCGCCGGCCAGCGCTTTGGCGCGCGGCCAGAGCTGCACGAAGCCTTCGATCGGGCGCACGAACAGCGCGTTGTCGCGCGCGCCGGGGATGCGTTCGCGGCTCTGCGCCGGGCCGGTGTTCAGGCTCAGCAAGTCGTAGTCGATGCGCTGGCCATCGGCCAGGGTCACCACCTGCGCCGCAGCGTCGAGCGCCACGGCGCGGCCGCGGATGAAGGGCGCGCCCGCGGCAGCCGCCAGCGGCGCCACCGCGATGGCGCAATCGTCTTCGCTGTAGCGCCCGGCCATCAAACCCGGCACCATGCCCGAATAGAGCAGGCGCTCGCTGGCCGATACCAGCAGCACTTCGGCGCCGGCCAGCCGCTGCCGCGCCAGCGCGGTCAGCACCGACAACTGCGCATGGCCGGCGCCGAGCAACAGCACGCGCTTCATGGCCGCGGCGCAAGGTGGTGCAGCGCGCTCAGGTAGGCCAGGCTGTGCGAGTGGGTGTTGTCGGCATCGGCGCCGACCACGATCGCGCCCAGCGCCGGCACGTTGCTGGCTTCATCGCCAAAGGCGCGCAGGAAATCGGCGCCGAGCTCGTGCTGCTCGCTGGCCCATTGGCCCAGCGCGGCCGGGGCCACGACGATGCTGCGCATGCGGCGCGTGAATGGGCTGACCACCAGCGTGCCGGCCGGCAACACGCTGTCGGCCACGTAGCACAGCAGGGCCGTCGGCAGGTGTTCGTCGCTGTGCGACTGGGCCACGCGCAGCCACTGGCGCTCGAAGAACGGCACGTGGCTGAGCGGCATCTCGAAGCTGGCACACACGCGCAGCGCCATGTCCTCGCCGCTGCGCCGCGTCAGGTCAGGCGCCGCCAGCGGCCGCTCGATGCGCGCGCGCCAGGCCAGGGTGCCGGCGCGCGTGCCCGCGGGCAGCGGATGCACCAGGTTGCCGTACGACTGATCGGCATCGATGCGCAGCACCCGCGCCCCCTCCAGTTCGACGACCTCGAAGCGCGTGGCCGGTTTGCTCTGCTGCGGCAAGCCGGCAAAGTGCCACGGAGCGGGCGGCGCCGCGCTGTCGCCGACAACCGGCGCGAGATCCGCTGCGGTGGTGGCGGTGGCGGTGGCGGTGGCCCAAAGCGCGGCCAACCAGATTCGATTCATGCGCGGCGCCAGTGGTGGAGCCTGGCCACCCACTCAAGCAACTTCAGCGGTTGGTGCGCGCGCTTCCACTCGCCTGCGGCGTATTTGTTCGCCTCGGCCAGCGTCGGGTAGGTGTGGATGGTGCCGAGGATCTTGTTCAGGCCCAGGCCGTGCTTCATCGCCAGCACGAACTCGGCCAGCAGGTCGCCGGCATGCACGCCGACGATGGTGACGCCGAGAATCTTGTCCTTGCCCGGCACCGTGAGCACTTTGACCCAGCCATGCGCGTTGGAGTCGGCGATGGCGCGGTCGAGGTCGTCGATGCCGTAACGCGTGACCTCGAAGGCAATGCCTCTTTCCTTCGCTTCCTGCTCGTTCAGGCCGACTCGCGCGACCTCGGGGTCGATGAAGGTGGCCCAGGGGATCACCGAATAATCGCACCTGAACTTCTTGAACGTGCCGAACAGCGCATTGACCGCCGCGTACCAGGCCTGGTGCGCGGCGGTGTGGGTGAACTGGTAGGGCCCGGCCACGTCACCGGCGGCCAGGATGTTCGGATAGATCGTTTCCAGGTACTCGTTGACCTGCACCGTGCGGTCCACCGGGATGCCGAGTTCTTCCAGGCCGAAGCCTTTCAGTCGCGCGCTGCGGCCGACGGCGCAGAGCAGCACGTCGAAGCCGATGCGCTTTGCCGCGCCGCCCGCTTCGACGACGATGAACTTGCCCTCGGCTGTCTGCTCGCAGCGCAGCGCCTTGTGGCCGCACAGCACCGCCACGCCGTCGGCTTCGAGCGCCTGCTGCGCGCAGGCCGACACCTCTTCGTCTTCACGGACCATGATCCGCGGCAGCATCTCGATCTGCGTCACCTGCGAGCCCAGGCGCGCGAAGCACTGTGCCAATTCGCAGCCGATCGGCCCGCCGCCGAGCACCACCAGGCGCGGCGGCAATTCACGCAGTCCCCACAGCGTGTCGCTGGTCAGGTAGCCCACAGCCTCCAGGCCCGGCAGCGGCGGCACGAAGGGCGCGGCGCCGGTGGCGATGACGATGCTCCGCGTCGTCAAGGTCTGCGTGCTGCCGTCGTCCTTTTTGATCTCTACCGTCCACGGGTTGACCAGCCGGGCGTAACCCGTGACCACATCGACGCCGAGCGCGGTGTAGCGTTCGATCGAATCGTGCGGCTCGATGGCACGCACGACATTGGCCACGCGCTCCATCACCTGCGCGAAGTCGATGTTCGCGGTGGCCGCGGCGATGCCGTAGTCCCGCGAATGGCGGATCTGCCGCGCCAGCGTGGCGGTCTTGATCAGCGCCTTGCTCGGCACGCAGCCGTAGTTCAGGCAATCGCCGCCCATCTTGTGCGTCTCGACCAGGGTCACCTTGGCCTTGACCGCGGCGGCGATGTACGCACTGACCAGGCCGGCGGCGCCGGCACCGATGACCACCAGGTTGCGGTCGAACGATTTGGGCTTGACGCTGGCCCAGCGCGCATAGACCTGACGCGACTTGAACGCATCGACGATCTTCTTGGCCACCAGAGGGAAGATGCCGAGCAGCACGAAGGAGCCGATCAATCCCGGCGACAGGATGCCTTTGAGCGAATCGATCTTGGCCAGTTGCGTGCCGGCATTCACATAGACCACGGTGCCGGCAAACATGCCGAGCTGGCTGACCCAGTAGAAGGTCCAGGTGCGCATCTTCGTCAGGCCGAACAGCAGGTTGATCGCCGCAGGCGGAATGGCCGGAATCAGGCGCAAAGTGAAGAGATAGAACGGGCCGTCCTTGTCGATGCCTTTGTCGACTTCGGCAAGGCGATTGCCGAAACGCTGGCGCACGCTGTGGCCGAGCACATAGCGCGAGGCCAGGAAGGCGAGCACGGCGCCGATCGTCGATGCGAACGAGACGACGATGGCGCCGACGACCAGGCCGAACAGCGCGCCACCCGCCAGGGTCATCACCGCGCCGACCGGCAAGGCCAGCGCAAAGACGGCGATGTAGATCAAAGCGTAAGCGCCGATCACCGCGGCCGGCGATTGGGCGTACAGGGCCGCGAAACTCGCCTGCTGGGATTTCAAATACGCCAGACTGAGGAAGCGGCCGAGGTCGAAGGCGAAGAAGGCCACCACCAACGCCACCAGCAAGGCCACGATCAGCAGTTTCTTCTTCGACATGCGAGGATTCCTCCAAGGCGCTTTGCAGTCGGCCGGCCAGCGGCGCACATTACATCAGCGCGACAAGGTGATTGCGCCACCGGCGATGCGCGACACGATCGTCAGTCCGCACAGCGCGGCAAAGCCATAGGCCCACCAGGCAAATTGCGCCGGCCACAGGCACATCAAGCAAAAGAACACGAGGGTCTCGGTGGCCTCGGTCAAGCCACCGAGGTAGTACAAGCCCTTGTGCGGGGATGCGCTGCTGGCCAGGCCGCGCCGCTCGGCCATCACCGCGAAGGCCAGGAAGCTCGAGCCGGTGCCGATGAAGGCGGCCAGCAGCACGGCGGCGGGCAGCGCGTTGGCGGCGGGCGCGGTGATCGCGAAGGCCAGCGGGATGTTGGCGTAGAACAGAAAGTCCAGCGTGATGTCGAGGTAGGCACCGCGGTCGGTCGGCTGCGTCAGGCGCGCCACCGCGCCGTCCAGGCCGTCGGCCAGCCGGCTGGCCAGCAGCAGCGGCAGGCCCCAACTGAACGCGCCGAAGGCGATGGCCACCGCGGCGGCAATGCCGATGGTAAAGCCGGCCAACGTCACCGCATCGGCGCCGATGCCCG
>JANOKY010000525.1:0-2369 GCA_031419635.1 Burkholderiales bacterium
GGAGAAACCCCATGAGCACCCTCCCCGGCCTCGACTTCCAGCTCGGCGAAGACATCGACGCCTTGCGCGACGCCGTGCGCAGTTTTGCCAACGCCGAGATCGCGCCGCGCGCCGGCCAGATCGACCAGAGCGACCAGTTCCCGACGGACCTGTGGCGCAAGATGGGCGAGCTCGGCGTGCTCGGCATCACCGTGCCCGAGGAATATGGCGGCGCCGGCATGGGCTACCTGGCGCACATGGTGGCGATGGAAGAAATCTCGCGCGCCTCGGCCTCGGTGGGCCTGTCCTACGGCGCGCACAGCAACCTGTGCGTAAATCAGCTCAAGCGCAACGGCAGCGACGCCCAGCGCCGGAAGTACCTGCCCAAGCTGATCAGCGGCGAGCATGTCGGTGCCTTGGCGATGAGCGAGCCCGGCGCCGGCTCCGACGTGCTGTCGATGAAGCTCAAGGCCGAAGACAAGGGCGGCGTTTACCTGCTCAACGGCACGAAGATGTGGATCACCAACGGCCCCGACGCCGACACGATGGTGGTCTACGCGAAAACGGAGCCTGAGCTGGGTGCACGCGGCGTCACCGCCTTCATCGTCGAGAAGGGCATGAAGGGTTTCTCGACCGCGCAAAAGCTCGACAAGCTCGGTATGCGCGGCAGCCACACCGGCGAGATGGTGTTCGCCAACGTCGAGGTGCCGGCGGCGAACATCCTCGGCGCCGTCAACGGCGGCGCCAAGGTGCTGATGAGCGGGCTGGACTACGAGCGCGCCGTGCTGTGCGGCGGGCCGATCGGCGTCATGCAGGCGGTGATGGACAACGTGATCCCCTACATCCACGACCGCAAGCAGTTCGGCCAGAGCATCGGCGAATTCCAACTGATCCAGGGCAAGGTGGCCGACATGTACACCACGCTGCAGGCCGGCCGGTCCTTCCTCTACACGATCGGCAAGAACCTCGACCAGATGGGCGCCGAGCATGTGCGCCGGATACGCAAGGACTGCGCCAGTGTGGTGCTGTGGTGCGCCGAAAAGGCCACCTGGATGGCCGGCGAAGGCATCCAGATCTTCGGCGGCAACGGCTACATCAATGACTACCCGCTCGGCCGCCTGTGGCGCGACGCCAAGCTGTACGAGATCGGCGCCGGCACCAGCGAAATCCGCCGCATGCTGATCGGCCGGGAGCTGTTCGCGGAAACGATGTGAGCCTGCCGACGATCGATCTCGGCATCGACGGCTGGACGCTGCGCTCGTGGCGCGAGAGCGATGCCGCGGCGCTGGCAGCGCATGCCAACAACCCGAAGGTCTGGCGCAACATGAGCGACCGCTTTCCGCACCCCTACACGCTGGCCATTGCCGAGCACTGGGTGCGCCAGGGGCACATCGAATTCGGCGGCGACCACTGGGCCATTGCGCTTAACGACCAGGCCGTCGGCGGCTGCGGCATCGTCCAAGGCGCCGCGCAATTGCGTTGCAACGCCGAGATCGGCTATTGGCTGGCCGAGGCCTATTGGGGCCGGGGCGTCGTCACGCGGGTGGCCCGCGTGCTGGGCGATCGCGCGCTGGCCAACCCGGAAGTCACGCGCGTGGTCGCCCCGATCCATGCTCACAACGCCGCCTCGATGCGCGTGGCCGAAAAAGCCGGCCTGGTGCGCGAGGCGCTGCAGCCGCAAAGCGCAATCAAGGCCGGCCGTGTGATCGATTGCGTGGTCTATGCGCGCTACCGCCAGCCCTTGCCTACACTGCCGCAATGACCCAGGAACTCGACGAACTCTTCGACAGCAACCGCCGCTGGGCGCGCGACACCGAGGCCCGCGAGCCGGGTTTCTTCACCCGCCTGGCGCACCAGCAGAGCCCGAAGTACATGTGGATCGGCTGCGCCGACAGCCGCGTGCCGGCCAACGAGATCACCGGCCTGGACCCGGGCGAGGTCTTCGTGCACCGCAACGTCGCCAACGTCGTCGTGCACAGCGACCTGAACGCGCTGTCGACGATCCAGTTCGCCGTCGAGCACCTCAAGGTCGAGCACATCATGGTCGTCGGCCACTACGGCTGCGCCGGCGTGCGCGCGGCGATGCGCGGCATTCGCGTGGGCCTGGCCGACAACTGGCTGCGCCATGTGCAGGACGTGCGGCTGCGCCATCGAAAGCGCCTCGACCACCTGCCCGAGGCGGAGCAGGAAGACATCCTGTGCGAGATGAACGGGATTGAGCAGGTCGGCAACGTGGCCCTGTCCACCGTGCTGCAGGACGCCTGGGCGCGCGGCCAGGCCATCGCCGTGCACGGCTGGGTCTACGGCCTGCGCGACGGCCTGCTGAAGAACCTCGAGGTCACGATGGACCGGCCGGAAACGGTCGTGCAGGTGTTCGGCAACGCGCTCAA
>JANOKY010000526.1:0-15543 GCA_031419635.1 Burkholderiales bacterium
GCCTGTCCGGCGCAGCGGTGTTCACGGCGACCGCATTTGTCGCCTTGTTCGCGATGTGGACCGGCGCCGCGCTGACCGATCGCTTGGTTGACCAGCATCCGACGGGCGCACTGGACCAATCGGTCCCCGGCGCCGGCCGCAGCGGCGCGGCGCCAGGCGCGGTGGTCAGCGCACAGGCTTGACCATCGGCCAGCCTCGGCGGGCCCATTCGCTCATGCCGCCCTCGACGAAGCTCACATGGCTGTAGCCCCGCTCGCGCAAGGCCTGCGCCGTCGCGCGCGAGCGGTTCTGCGTGTTGCAGATCAGCAGCACAGGTCGTGTCGGGTCGGTGGGCACTTCAGCCAGGCGCGAGGCGATCTGTCGCATCGGCAGCAGTTGGGCCTTGGCCGGCACGCCGGTCGCATGTTCTTCGGGCTCGCGGATATCGATCAGCACGGCGCGGCCTGCCTCATGCGCGGCGCGTGCCGCGTCGAGCGTTACCGACATTGGATTCGCAGGCGCCGCTTGCGCCGCATCCCAGCCACCGGCCAATGCGAGCGCCATGACGAGGATCGCCGCGATCTGCCCGGTGATCGTGCGCCGCTGCTGGCGCACGCGTGGCAAAGCAATAGTCATGGTCTGCTCCCCGACAGAGTAATGTTGCGCCGCGGTGACCGATCGACGATGAAGGCCGGCAAACCGGCCGCCTGCGGGCGCTGGTGGTTCAAACTTAAAAGCGCTCGGCCTTTCATTCCTTCGTCGGCGGAGCATTCGGCGCCACAGGGGGTGCCTGCAGCTTTTTCCAGGCCTGGAAACCGCCGGCCACCGACAGCGCTTTGGGGTAACCCAGCGAACGCAGCAGTGCCGCCGCCGTGACGCTGCGCCGGCCGCTGTTGCAGATGCACAGCAGCAGGTTGTCGTGCGCGTGGTGCAACCGGTTGATCATCGTGAAAAAGGTCTGCGCGTCGATCTCCTTGGGCTGGCCGGCGTCGAGGATGTCCTGCTCGTCGTCGGTCAGCGTATGGCCGAGCATGAGCTTGACCTCGAACATCGGGATGTGCAGGGTGTCGGGGATCGCCCCCTTCATTTCGATCTCGAACGACTGGCGGATGTCGATCATCGTGGCCAGCCCGAGCTGGCACAGCTCCAGTGCGCTGGCCAGCGTGATTTCCAGTTTGTCGCGCTCATTCTGGAGCCCAGACTCTTCAGCATTCATGTTTCTTGCCCCGTGATATCGCGTGCAGTGTCAACAGCTCATAGCCACCAAGCCGCCACCGCGTCGCAGGGGACGACGGCGTCGGTAAAGGCGGGTGCGGTCATGGCCGGCAAGCTTACCTTGGGCTGCCAAATCGGCGTCCCGGGATGACTCCGCTCAAATGGCGCGATCCCGACAGGGGCGATATTGAGCGTTCGCGTCTCGACACGCCCGGATCGCGGGAACCGTGGTGCGCCTGTATCGATGCGGACGCGATGCAGATCGATGTATCGATGTTGTCCATTCAACCCAAGGAGATGACCATGTTTCGCGCCCTCGCGTTTGCGTCGCTGACAGCCCTGTACTCGGTCGCTTTGGCGGCCGACCCGCATCCGGTCGTGACTTACTCGAAGAAGGCGAAATTCGAGGACGTACGCGACGATCTGAAGACCGCCATCGAGGGCAAAGGCCTGGTGATCGACTACCACGCGTTCGTCAACAAGATGATCGAACGGACCGGCAAGGATCTCGGCGCGACGCGCAAGGTGTACGTCGACGCGCAGGCGTTCGTGTTCTGCAGCGCCGGGCTGTCGCGCAAGATGATGGAAGCCGACCCGGCCAATGCATCGATGTGCCCGTACTCGGTCACGGTGTACGCGACGGCCAAGGATCCGGACACGGTCCACGTCAGCTACCGGCGCCCGTGGCGTCCCGATGGCTCGGCAGGCTCCAAGGCGGCGCTCAAGGAAGTCGAGGCGCTGCTCGACGGCATTGCACGCACATCAGTCGGCATGAAGTAGCGCGCCGCCGGCGACAGCGCTGCGGCAGGTACTCTGCCGATTCCATGTTGGCCTGCCGCGCGCCGGTTCCGGCGGCGTTCTACGCTGTCGCCATCGCGAAGCGCAGCCCCGGGATACGCTACAGCCCGCCGTACAACACGCTCGACGGCGGACAAAACGCGCTCGAAGTGAACCGCTTGGAGGCGGCGCTGTCGCCGGATCTATCCCAGATTCATCCCAAGAAACGCTGGCACGCTTCCAAGTCATTCATTTCAAATGGGAGTCTTGGGGTGGCTGATGGGACTCGAACCCACGACGACCAGAATCACAATCTGGGACTCTACCAACTGAGCTACAGCCACCGTAGAGCGGTCGATTATAGCCAGCGCCCCTGCACCCGCCTCAGTATGCCGGCGCCGAGGCGGCACTACTGGCCGCGGCCAGCGCGTCGGTCTTGATCTCGACCTTGTAGCGCGCCTTCAGCGCGTTGTAGTAGGCCTGGGCCTCGGCCGCGCCCCAGGCCTGGGCGTAGCGCGGCAACAGTTGCGCCAGCTCGGGCGCATCGGCCGCCAGTGGCTTGATGGCTGTGAGGCGCACCACCGCGTAGCCGGCCTCGCCGAGGTCGACGCCCAGCCACTGCGGCAGCTTGCTGGCATCGGCGCGCAGCACGGCATCGACCAAGGCGCGGGGTTGGGCCTGCGCACTGGCGCGCGAGAACAAGGTCGCGGCCGGCAAGGCCGCCGCATCAGCGCCGCCGCGCAGCGCGGCCAGCTTGGCCTCGCCGGCCTTGCGTGCGGCCGCAGCGGCTTGCTCGGCGATGACGCGCTCGCGCACCAGCGGAAGCACGTCGGCCAGGGCCTGCACGCGCGCGGGCTGGTGCTGCACGACACGCGCCGCCGCCAGTTGATTCGGGCCGACTTCGACGGCTTCGGTATTGCGCTTGTTCTTCACCGCGTCGTTGCCGAACACGCCCGCCAGCAGCTTGACTGACGCCAGGGCCCCGGTGGCACCGGCGGCCGCAGTGCGCTGCACGGTGGCGGTCTGCTTCTTCAGCTTCAACTTGTCGATCAGTGGCTGCAGGCTGTCGGCCTGCTCGTAGGCGGTGTTGGTGAATTGCTCGGCGGCTTCGGCGTACTTCTTCTGCGCCAGTTGCTTCTTGACTTCCTCATCGATCTCGGCTCGCACGGCCTCGAACGGTTTTTTCTCGCCGCCGCGCACCGCATCCAGGCGGATGATGTGAAAACCGAAATCGGTCTCGACCAGGTTGCTGATCTCGCCGGGCTTCATCGCGTAGGCCGCATCTTCGAACGGCTTGACCATCGCACCGCGGGCAAAGAAGTCGAGGTCGCCGCCGCGCGCGGCCGAGGCGGTGTCGTTCGAGTTCTTCTTCGCCACTTCGGCAAACGCGGCCGGGTTCTTGCGCAAGTCGGCCAGCAAGCCCTCGGCCCTGGCCTTGGCCTGCGTGCGCTCGGCCGCCGGAGCATCCTTGGCGGCGTTGATCAGCACATGGCTGGCGCGGCGCTCTTCGGCCACGGTGTAGCGCGCGGCGTTTTCACTGTAGTACTTGCGCAGTTCTTCGTCAGTGACGGCGATGCCGGCCTTGAGCGCGTCGAGGTCGAGCACCACGTACTCGATGCTGGCCTGCTCGGGCGAGCGGAACTGCGCTTCGTGGGCCTTGTGGTACGCGGCCAGGTCGGCGTCGCTCGGCGCGATGCCGGCGACCTGATCCTTGCTGTCGAAGCGCAGCACCTGCGCCTCGCGCTGCTGCAGCAATGCGTCGAGCGCGCTGCGGCCGGGCGCGCCGCCGGGCGGCACGCTGTTGGTGACGCCGCCGAGCACCTGGCGCAGCACCAGGTCCTGGCGCAGGTTGGCCTCGAAGCCTTCGGGCGTCAGGCCCTGGGCACCGAGCAGGGCCTTGTAGCTGGCCGCGTCGAAGCTGCCGTCGGGCCGGCGCAGCGCAGCCAGTTGCGGTATCGACATCACCTCGCGCTGCAACCGCTCGTCACTGACCGAAAAGTGGGCGCGGTTGGCGGCCGTGAACAGCACGCGCTCGCGCACCATGTTGTCGAGCGATTCGCGCTTGACCTCGGGGCTGTCGAAGAAGGCGGCGTCGAGGTTGGGCATCTGCCGGCGCATCTGTTCGATCTGGCGGCGGTGCGCGGCGTCCCACTCGGCCAGCGAGATCTTCTGCCCGTCGACCTTGGCCACGGCCGCGCCGGTCGGGTCGTTGAACTTGGCATAACCCTGCACGCCGAAGAAGACGAACGACGGGAAGATCAGCAGCACCATCACGAAGAACAACACGCGGCTGTGATTGCGGATGAAATCGAACATGAAAAGAAGCCTCTTGCAGGGTGCGGTGCGCGGCAGGCCGCCGCGCGTGGTGGGTGCTGACGGGCTCGAACCGCCGACCTACGCCTTGTAAGGGCGCCGCTCTACCAACTGAGCTAAGCACCCGGCCTCGTCAATCACAGCAGGCTGGGCGGCGCGGGCAGCCAATGCTGCTGCGCCTGCGGCCGTCAGAGGGCGTCTTTGAGCCCTTTGCCCGGACGGAATTTCGGCACCTTGGCGGCCTTGATCTTGATCGCCGCGCCGGTGCGCGGATTGCGGCCGGCACGCGCCGCGCGCTTGGTGACCGTGAACGTACCGAAGCCGACGAGCGACACGCTGCCGCCTTTCTTGAGCGTGGTCTTCACGCCGCCGATCATGGCTTCCAGCGCACGGGTTGCCGCGGCTTTGGAAATGTCGGCCTGCTTGGCGATGTGCTCGATCAATTCAGACTTGTTCACGAAAGGATCCCCTCGTTCGTCAGTTGGGTGGTCGCCTGGTGTTCTTCTTGCGAGGCTGGTGGTCGCCTCGACCGCCAACCAGTTCATTACATCCGTGCCCCTAGCGGGTGTCAAGGCACGTTCGATGGGAGCGCGATTCTATTCGCATTCAACGGCCGTTCAGCAGGGCTTGTTCGACGGCGCGGCCGACGTCTGCAGTGCTCGCGCGGCCACCCAGATCGGGGGTTCGCGGCGCGCCGCTGGCGGGCTCGAGCACGGCCTCGATCGCAGTCACGATGGCATCGTGCGCGTCGCGGTGGCCGAGAAAGTCGAGCATCAACGCGGCCGACCAGATCTGCCCGATCGGGTTGGCCACGCCTTTGCCGGCGATGTCGGGCGCCGAGCCGTGCACGGGCTCGAACAGGCTCGGCCATTGCCGCGTCGGGTTCAGACTGGCCGAGGGCGCAATGCCGATGGTGCCGGTGCAGGCGGGGCCCAGGTCACTCAGGATGTCGCCGAACAGGTTGCTCGCCACCACCACATCGAACTGCTGCGGGCGCTGCACGAAATGCGCCGTCAGGATGTCGATGTGGAAGCGATCCACCGCCACGCCTGGATACGCCTTTGCCATCTCGGCAACACGTTCGTCCCAGTAGGGCATCGTGATCGAGATGCCATTGCTCTTGGTTGCCGAGGTGAGCTTCCTGCGCGGGCGGCGCATGGCTTCGTCGAAGGCGTACTTCAGCACGCGGTCGACCCCGGTGCGCGACATCACCGTTTCCTGGATCACGATCTCGCGGTCGGTGCCTTCGTACATGCGCCCGCCGATGCTCGAGTACTCGCCCTCGGTGTTCTCGCGCACGATCAGCATGTCGATGTCGCCGGGTTGTAGCGGCTGGCCGTCGCGGTCGACCAGCGGCGAGCGGATGCCGGGCATCAGCCGCGCCGGGCGCAGGTTGACGTACTGATCGAACTCGCGGCGGAACTTCAGCAGCGAGCCCCACAGCGAGACATGGTCGGGCACGGTGGCCGGCCAGCCGACGGCGCCGAACAGGATCGCGCCGAAGCCTTCGAGCTGGGCCTTCCAGTCGTCGGGCATCATCTTGCCGTGGCGGGCGTAATGCGCGCAGTTGGCGAAGTCGAAGGTATGCAAATCGAGTGCGATGGCGAAGCGCCGCGCCGCGGCGTCGAGCACGCGCAGGCTCTCGGGCATCACTTCCTGGCCGATGCCGTCGCCGGCGATGACCGCGATGCGGTGGGGTGTCGTCATGGCGGTAGGGCTCCAAAAAAGGCCAGCATCTCGGCCAGCAATGCGGCGGGTTGTTCTTCGGCAATGTAGTGGCCGCCTTCGACGGCCCGGCCGCTGACCTCGTCGGCGGCCGCGCGCCACAACGCCAGCACGTCGAAGCAGCGCCCGACCACGCCCTGCGCGCCCCAGAGCACGCGCAGCGGCGCCAGCACGCGGCGGCCGCTGTCGCGATCGGCGCGGTCGTGTTCGAGATCGATGGTCGCCGAGGCGCGGTAGTCCTCGCAGATCGCGGTGGCGCTGCCGGGAATGCGGATGCAGCGTTCGTATTCGGCCAGCGCGTCCGGCGCGAAGGGTCCGAGGCCAGCAAAGCGGCTGCCCATGCCTTCACGCAGCCAGGCCACCGGGTCGGCCTCGATCGCGCGCTCGGGCATCGGCGCGTCCTGGATCAGGAAAAACCAATGCCAGTAGGCACGGGCGAAGGCTTCGGTGGTGCCCTCGTACATCGTCAGCGTTGGCGCGATGTCGAGCAGCATCAACCGTGTCAGTGCCTCGGGTTGGTCCAGGGCCAACCGGTGCGCCACGCGCGCGCCGCGGTCGTGGGCGCAGACGGCAAAGCGCGCGTGGCCGAAGTGGCGCATCACCGCCAGCGCATCGGCGGCCATCGCCCGCTTGCTGTACAGCGCGTGGTCGGGCGAGGCCGGCAGGCGTGCGCTGTCGCCACGGCCACGCAGGTCCATCGCCACCACCGTGAATCGCTCGGCCAACGGGCCGGCCACGGCGTGCCACATGGCGTGCGTCTGCGGGTGGCCATGCAGCAGCAGCAGCGGCGGCCCCGCGCCGCGGATGCGCGCACGCAGGCGCACGCCGTCGTGGTCGATGTCGTGTGATGCGAAGCCGTCGAACATGGTCGGCGTCATTGTGCCGCGCGGCGCTGCACCACCAGCCACACGCCCAGCGCTGTCAACAACAACCCGATCAACACCCTGGCACCCAGCGTCTCGCCGAACATCAGCGCGGCCAGCAGCGCCGTGCACGGCGGCACCAGGTACATCAGGCTGGCCACCCGCGTGGCCGCGCCTCGCTGGATCAGCAGGTACAGCAGCGAGCTGCCGCCCAGCGTCAGCACCAGCACCGACCAGGCCATCGCGCCGATCAACTCGGGGTGCACATCCCAGGCACCGCCCTCGAGCCAGGCCAGCGGCGCGGTGATCAACAGCGCGGCAGCAAGCTGCACCGTGTTGGCTGTGCGCACATCGCACGGCGCAACGAAACGCTTTTGGTACAGCGTGCCGGCGGTGATCGACACCAGGGCGAACAGCGACAGGGACAGGTTCCACGGCGTGACTTCGCCGGCACCGAGCTTGTGGCTGACCACCAGCAGCAGCCCCACCAGCCCCAGCACCAGCCCAGCCCACTGCCGCGCGGCCACCGCATGCGCGCTGCCGCTGGCCGACAGCCACACCGCCGTCAGCACCGGCTGCAAGCCGACGACCAGGGCCACCGTGCCGGCGCCGATGCCGGCCTTGACCGCCATCCACACGCCGCCGAGGTAGCCGGCGTGCATCAACAGGCCGCTCACCGACAGGTGCCACCACTGCGCCCGCCCGCGCGGCCAGGCGGCGCGGGTGATTGCGATCCAGATGCCGAAGGCGAACACTGAGAGCGCATAGCGCAGCGTCAGGAAGCCCAGCGGCGGCGCATGCGGCATGCCGTAACGCGCGACGACGAAGCCGGTGCTCCAGATCAGCACGAACACGGCGGGCATCGCTGCCAGCCAGCGGCGCTCCAGCTCAGCGGACCTTGGCACGAATCTCCGGCAAGGCTTTCTGCAGGTAATAGACCATCGACCAGATCGTCAGCACCGCCGCAGCGATGATCAACACCGTGCCCCAGGCGCGCGTGTCGACAACGCCGAACAACTTGCCGTCGAAGAGCAGGAACGGGATCGCCACCATCTGCACCACGGTCTTGATTTTGCCGATCATGTGCACCGCCACACTGCGGCTGGCGCCGATCTGCGCCATCCACTCGCGCAGCGCCGAGATGGCGATTTCGCGGCCGATGATGACGAAGGCGATCAGCGCATTGACGCGGTCGAGCTGCAACAGGATCAGCAGCGCGGCACAGATCAGGAACTTGTCGGCCACCGGGTCGAGGAAAGCACCGAAGGCCGAAGTCTGGTTCAGCTTGCGCGCCAGGTAGCCGTCGGCCCAGTCGGTCAGGGCCACGATGACGAAAAGCACGGTGGCCACGAGGTTGCGCACCGCCGGCTCGAGCGGCAGGTAGAACACGCCGACGACCAGCGGGATCGCGACGATGCGGGCCCAGGTCAGCAGCGTCGGCAGGTTGAAGAACATGACCCGATCCTAGCCGCTTCGCCGATCGACAGGCTTACTGGTCGAGTGCGCGCGGCTTGAAGCGGCGGTCGTCGCGGAACAGGAACACTTCGCTGAACTTCCACGGCCGCGGCAGGTGCGACACATCGCCATAGGGCGCGGCGCGGTTGACGGCGTCAATCGCCAACTGCACCGTGTCATTGGCCTGGCTCGGGTGGCGCTGCACGCGCACGTTGCGAACGCTGCCGTCGCCGTTGAGTTCGATCTCGAGCACGGGGATCGCCAGCAGCGGCTCGGGCACGGCATCGATGTAGGTGCCGTTCGGGTTGGCGGCAACCATGCGCTGGCCAGCGTGAACGCGGAACTCGTCCCAGTTGCGGTGGCGTGCGGTCGAAGGTGCCAGCATGCCAGGCGACGTGGACGCGCGCGGCGCAGGCGATTGCACGGGCGCGGGCGTGCGTGGCGAAGTGCAGGCGGTAAGCGCGACCAAGGTCGCGAGTGCTGCGGTCTTCCAAGCAAACGCCGCGGATCCGGCTCCGCCGGTCCGCTGGCGTGCCTTGCAGGCCGCATGGCCGCCAGAGGCGGCCATTCCTCGGCCCGTCCAAGCCGACGCAGGTCGGCTTGGAGCCGCGGGCCTTGGCCCCCGAGAGGGGGAGGCGCAGCAGGCGCTTCGGGGGTGGTCAACGTAACGCACGGTAGATTTCCTCGGCCAGCGGTTTGGAGATGCCATCGACGCTGGCCAGATCGTCGACGCTCGCATTGGACACCCCGCGCACACCGCCGAAGCGTTGCAGCAGGCGGGCGCGTTTTTTCGGGCCCACGCCCACGATCTCTTCGAGTTGGCTGGCCCCCGTGCGCACGCTGGCGCGGCGGGCGCGCATGCCGGTGATGGCGAAGCGGTGGGCTTCGTCGCGGATCTGCGCCACCAGCATCAAGGCGGCGGAGTCGGCGCCGAGATAGACCTTGTCGCGGCCGTCGGCAAAGACCAGCTCTTCGAGGCCGACCTTGCGGCCCGCGCCCTTTTCCACGCCGACGATCAGCGACAGGTCCAGCCCAAGTTCGGCAAAGACCTCGCGCGCCATCGCCACCTGGCCGCGGCCACCATCCACCAGCACCAGGTCGGGCAGGCGAACTTTCGTGCTCGCTTCGCCATTGGCCAGCGCCTCGGCCAGCTTGGCGTAGCGGCGCATCAGCACCTGGCGCATCGCGGCGTAATCGTCACCGCCGGTGATGCCGTCGATGTTGTAGCGTCGGTACTGGGCACTCTGCATCTGGTGGTTCTCGAACACCACGCAGCTTGCCTGCGTGGCCTCGCCGGCCGTGTGGCTGATGTCGAAACACTCGATACGCAAGGTGTCCAGATCGGCCACTTCCAGCGCCAACGCTTCGGCCAGCGCGCGCGTGCGTTCGCGCTGCGAGCCTTCTTCGGCGAGCAGGCGTGCCAGCGCGATCTGCGCCCCGTTGACGGCCATCTCGAGCCAGGCCCGGCGCTGCTCGCGCGGCTGGTGGGTGGCGCTGACCTTGACGCCGCTGTGCTCGGCCAGCGCGTCGAGCAGCGCGCTGTCGACAGGTTGGCTGGTCAGCAATTGCGGCGGCACGAAGCCATCGAGGTAGTGCTGGGAGATGAAGGCCTCGAGCACCTGCACCTCGGGCGGCGTGCCCTCGGCCAGCGCCGCGGCGTCCTCCACATGGCTGGGGAAATAGGCGCGGTCACCGAGGTGGCGGCCGCCGCGCACCATGGCCAGGTTGACGCAGGCGCGACCGCCCTGGACCTTGACCGCGAGGATGTCGACATCCTTGTCGATCGACCCCAGGCTGCTCGCATCCACGGCCTGCTGGTGCAGCACGCGGGCCAGCGACTCGATCTGCTTGCGCAACTCGGCCGCCAGCTCGTATTCGAGCCGATCGGCATGGGCCATCATGCGCTGCTGCAGGTCGTCGAGAACGGCCTGGGTGTCGCCACGCAGGAAGCGCTCGGTGTCGGCGACATCGCGGGCGTAATCCTCCGCCGCAATCAAGCCCACACAGGGCCCCGTGCAACGGCGGATCTGGTACAGCAGGCAGGGCCGCGAGCGGTTGGCGAACACCGAGTCTTCGCAGGTACGCAGGCGAAACACTTTCTGAATCAGGTGGATCGTGTCCTTCACCGCCCAGGCGCTCGGGTAGGGCCCGAAGTAGCGGTGCTTCTTGTCGACCGCGCCGCGGTAATAGGTCACCCTGGGGAACTTGGCCGACACCAGCTTCAGGTACGGGTAGCTCTTGTCGTCGCGAAAGAGGATGTTGAAGCGCGGGCTCAGCGCCTTGATCAGGTTGTTCTCGAGCAGCAGGGCCTCGGCCTCGCTGCGCACGACCGTGGTTTCGAGGCGTGCAATGCGAGCCACCATCAGGCCGATGCGCGTGCCGCCGTGGTCCTTCTGAAAGTAGCTCGACACCCGCTTGCGCAGGTTGATGGCCTTGCCAACGTAGAGCACGCTGTCCGCGGCATCGAAGTAGCGGTACACACCTGGCCGCTGCGGCAGCGCGGCCACTTCGGCAAGCAGGTGCTTGCGATCGGCGTCGGGCTCGATGGACTCGCTCATGCGCCGCGATTATCGGTGCCGATAATCGCAAGGTGCACTGGGACCTCTTCTGCCGCGTCATCGACAACCATGGCGACCTGGGCGTGTGCTGGCGCCTGGCCGCCGACCTCGCCTCGCGCGACGAACAGGTGCGGCTGTGGGTCGATGACCCACGGGCGTTGGCGTGGATGGCGCCGCAGGGTGCAGTGGGCGTCACGGTCGTCCACTGGCTCGAGGCGCTGCCGGGCATCGAGCCGGGTGACGTGGTGATCGAAGCCTTCGGCTGCGACCTGCCGGCCGCGTTCGTCGCGCGCATGGCCGCGTGCGTGCCAGCGCCGGTCTGGATCAACCTCGAATACCTCAGCGCCGAACCTTATGCCCTGCGCAGCCATGGCCTGGCCTCGCCGCAGCAGCACGGCCCGGGCGCTGGCTTGTGCAAGTGGTTCTACTACCCCGGCTTCACGCCGGCCAGCGGCGGCCTGCTGCGCGAGGCCCACGCGCTGGATGGCGCCAGCGCCGGCTGGCTGGCTGCGCAGGGCGTGCCGCTACAACACGGTGAGCGCCGCGTCAGCCTGTTCGCCTACGCCGACGCGCCGCTGGAGCCACTGTTCGACCGCCTCGACAGCGAGCCCACGCTGATCCTGTTGGCGGCCGGCGCGGCGCAGGCCCCGGCGCTGGCATTGTTCGACGCGCAGCGTCGGCGCGGCCGCCACCTGCGCGCCCACGCCCTGCCCTGGTTCGACCAGGCCGGCTATGACCAACTGCTGCGCGCCTGCGACCTCAATTTCGCCCGCGGCGAAGACTCGGTTGTGCGCGCGATGTGGGCCGGCGCACCCTTCGTCTGGCAGATTTATGCCCAGCCCGACGGCGCCCACGCGGCCAAGCTCGAGGCCCTGCTCGACCGACTCACGGCCCACGCTGAGCCGGCCATCGCAGCCGAGCTGCGAGAGTTGTGGCGGGCCTGGAACGGCCTGGGCGACTGGCCCCGCGCCCTGCCCGCCGCCGCCGCCTGGCGTGCCGTGTGCCTGGCCTGGCGCCAGCGGCTGGCCGACCAGATCGACCTGAGCAGCCAACTGCTCAGCTTCGTCGCCGCGAAACGGTAGAATTGCCGGCTTTGCGCAGTGGCACCCGCCGCGTTTGTACCCAACTGCGCACCCAACTGCGCACCCCACTTCAAACACCGCCAGACACCATGAAAACCGCTCAGGAAATCCGCGCCGGCAACGTCATCATGCACGGCAAAGACCCGATGGTCGTGCTCAGGACCGAGTACAGCCGCGGCGGCCGCAACTCGGCCACCGTGCGCGTCAAGATGAAGAGCCTGCTCAACGGCTTCGGCGCCGAAGTCGTGTTCAAGGCCGACGACAAGATGGACCAGATCGTGCTCGACAAGAAGGACTGCACCTACTCCTACTTCGCCGACCCGATGTACGCCTTCATGGACGCCGAGTACAACCAGTTCGAGGTCGAGTCCGAGAACATGGGCGACGCCATCAACTACCTCGAAGACGGCATGGCCGTCGAAGTGGTGTTCTACGACGGCAAGGCAATCTCGGTCGAGCTGCCGACCAGCGTGGTCCGCGAGGTCGTCACCGAACCCGCCGTCAAGGGCGACACCTCGGGCAAGGTCATGAAGCCGGCCAAGACCGCCACCGGCTTCGAGATCGCCGTGCCGCTGTTCGTCGAGAACGGCGACAAGATCGAGATCGATACCCGCACGCATGAGTACCGCAAGCGCGTATAGAACAACCCCAAGCCAGAATCGGGCACCTGCGGGTGCCCTTTGTCTTTCATGAGCTTCGACTTCGATGCCGCCGTGTCGGCCCCCTTTCGCATGCAGCCCGGTCTGCGCCGCATGGCCGACGAGGCGCTGCACCTGACGCCTGCGGGCCCCGGCTCGCGGCACCAGCGCGAAAAGCTCGCGGTGCTGTCGACCCTGCCGTTGCAGGCCTTGCAGGTCGTGCCCGGCTTCGATGCGCGCCCGGCCCTGCGCGCCCTGGCCGCGCATGCGGCGCGCGAGCACCCACGCAGCTTCGCCTGGGATGGCGAGCGCGCGGTCGCCAAGGCCCTCGGTGTCGCGGTCCAGGGCGGCCAAGTCGAAGACCTCGCCGCCGGCAGCTTCGGCCTGGGCGATGAGCTCGGCCGCTGCCTGCGCGGCCTGCCCGCCGAGTGGCGCCTCGCGAGCCTGCTCTGCCTGGCCTTCGACGATGACTTCGCCCTCGTCGATGGCGCCAGCGGCACCCTGCCCTGGCTGGCCGTGGCCCTGCCATCGCACTGGGTGCCGCAAGACAAGATCGGCCGCCACTTTCGCGAAGTGCATGCACCCGTGGCCGACAACGCGCTGCTGCTGCGCGCAGGCGAGCACCTGATGCGCATGGTCTGCGGGCCCGAGCGCTGGGAACGCTTCGTCTGGAACGTCACCCGCCATCCGCGCCTGAATGCGCATCCGGCCAATGTCGACCCCGCGCCCTGGGCGGCCGACGCCTTTGCCGACGCGAGCGCGCCACGGGCCTGGTGGCGCACCGAGCGGCAGACCTTCATCGCGCTGCCGGGCCTGACGCAGGCGGTGTTCACGATCCATGTCGAGATCGAACCGCTGGCCGCAGCCATCGACAGCACCGACAAGGCCGCGCGCCTGCACGACGCCATCGCCAGCATGAGCGATACGGTGCTCGCCTACCGCAGCCTGGCCAGCGCGCGCGCACCGTTGCTGGCCTGGCTGGCCTCACGCCGCGAGTGAAAACCACGCCGATCGTCGCGGCTGAAGTCGACTTCAGCGACCCCGGCGCCGCCCGCGCGCCCGCCTTCGACGACTTCTACCACCCGCGCAGCGGCGCCTATGCGCAGGCCCAGCAGGTGTTCCTGGCCGGCAACGAGCTGCCCGCGCGCTGGCGCGGCCGCGAGCGCTTCACGATCCTCGAGACCGGCTTCGGCCTGGGCAACAACTTCTTCGCCACCTGGGCCGCCTGGCGCGACGACCCGGCGCGCTGCGAGCGGCTGTACTTCGTCTCGATCGAGAAGCATCCATTGACCGTGGCCGATCTCGCCCGCGCGCATGCCGCCTCGCCCGCTGTCGACCTCGCACGGCAGTTGATCGCCGCCTGGCCGCCGGCCACCTGCAACCTGCACACGCTGGACTTCGAGGCCGGCCGCGTGCGCCTGCTGCTGGCCTGGGGCGATGTGCGCGCCTGGGCGCGCGAAATCGTCGCCCGCGTCGATGCGTTCTACCTCGACGGCTTCGCCCCCGCACGCAACCCCGCGATGTGGGACCGCGGCGTGTTCGCGATGCTCGCGCGCCTGGCCGCACCCGGCGCCACCGCCTCCACCTGGAGCGCCGCACGCACCGTGCGCGAGGGCCTGCAAGGCGCCGGCTTCGAGGTCCAGGCCGACCAGGGCAGCGGCGGCAAGCGCGACAACACGAGTGCGCGCTTCGCGCCACGCTTCGTGGCGCCCACGCCGCCCGGCCGGGTGGTGCCGGCGCAAGCGCCGAGCCACGCTGTCGTCATCGGTGGCGGCCTGGCCGGCGCCTGCACCGCGCGCGCACTGGCCCGGCAAGGGATCGCCTGCACCGTGATCGATCGCCACAGCGAACCTGCCAGCGAAGCCTCGGGCAACCCGGCCGGCCTGTTCCACGGCGCCGTGATGGGCCACGACGGGCCGCATGCGCGCCTGCTGCGCGCGGCAGCCCTGGCGGCAGTGCCGGTGATGCGCGCTGCCATCGCTCGCGGCGTGCCGGGCTGCATCGACGGCCTGCTGCGGCTCGAATCGCGGCTGTCGCTCGCCGACATGCAGGGTCTGCTCGCCCGCCAAGCATTGCCCGCGAGCTACGCGCAAGCGCTGCCTGCTGCGTTGGCGTCGCAGCAAGCGGGCCTCGCCCTGTCGCAAGCCGCCTGGTTCTATCCCACAGGGGGTTGGATCGACCCCGCGGCTCTCGTGCGCGATGCCCTGGCCACGCCCGGCGTCGCTTGGCGCGGCGCAACCACGGTGCAGCGCATCGCGCGCCACGGCAACTCGTGGCAGGTGTTCGACGCCGACGACCGCGTCGTCGCCGAAGCCCCGCTGCTGGTGCTGGCCAACGCCGCCGACACGCTGCGACTGGCGGGCCTACCCGCGCAGTGGCTGCAACATCGGCGCGGCCAAGTGAGCTGGAGCGCAAGCGCTGCGGCGATCGCACCGCGTATCCCCGTCGCCAGTGGCGGCTATGTGCTCGCCCTTCCCAGCGGCGCCTTGCTGTTCGGCGCAACAAACCAGCCCGGTGACGATGACCCCACCGTGCGCGACAGCGACCACGATGCCAACCGCGCCAAAGCTTCGCTGCTGATCGGCGCCGACGCGCTGCGCGGCATCGATGCGCTGCAAGGCCGCACGGCATGGCGCGCCACGACGCCCGATCGCCTGCCCCTGGTGGGCCCGGCCCCTGACCTCACCGCACCGTGCCCGTCGCGCGCGGACGCCCCGCGCCTGCTGCCGCGCCAACCCGGCCTGTGGCTGCACAGCGGCCTGGGCTCACGCGGGCTGACAACGGCGACCTTGTGCGCTGAATTGATCGCAGCGCAAGTCAGCGGTGCGCCCTGGCCGCTCGAGGCCGATCTGGCCGATGCGATCGACCCGGCGCGCCTGGCGCAGCGCAGAGCTCAGCCCCCCCCCAGCGCCCCGGCCCCCCGCCGCGCAGCTTGCTG
>JANOKY010000527.1:0-3491 GCA_031419635.1 Burkholderiales bacterium
CGCTTGCCGGGGCCGAGCTTGATGACGGCGTTGTCGGGGCACACGCCGTAGCAGTTGTCGCACTCGAAGCAGTTGCCGCAGCTCAGGCAGCGGCGGGCTTCAAAGAGGGCGTTGTCAGCGGTCAGGCCGCCTTGCACCTCGTCGAAGCTGCTGGTGCGGCGGGCCAGGTCGAGCTGCGGCCGCACGGTCTTGGGCGCATCGCTGTAGTACCAGGTGTTCAGGCGCTCGAAGCTGGCCACGGCGTGCTTAGGTTGCGCTGCGAGACGGGTGCCGCGCAGCCAGGCATCGATGTGGCGCGCCGCCTTCTTGCCATGGCCGATGGCCACAGTCACGTTGCGCTCGGCCGGCACCATGTCGCCACCGGCGAACAGGCCGGCGTGGCCGGTCATCATCGTCGCCGTATCGACCTGGACCACGCCGTCCTTGACCTCCAGCCCGGGCACGCCTTCGAGCAGCGACAGATCCACATCCTGGCCGAGGGCCAGCACCAGCGAGTCGGCCTCGAGGGTTTCGAATTCGCCGGTGGGCTGCGGGAAGCCCTTGTCGTCGAGGGCCATCTTCTCGATCGTCAGCGCGCCGTCATCGACGTCGCTGCCGGCCTGCTTGATGGTCGACAGCCACTTGACCATCACGCCTTCTTCCAGCGCCTCTTCGAGTTCGAAGTCATGCGCCGGCATTTGCGCGCGTGTGCGGCGGTAAACGATGATGGCGTCGGTGGCGCCCAGGCGCTTGGCCGTGCGCGCCACATCGATGGCGGTGTT
Organism: Burkholderiales bacterium; assembly: GCA_031419635.1. GTDB lineage: Bacteria > Pseudomonadota > Gammaproteobacteria > Burkholderiales > Burkholderiaceae_C > CADEEN01. The sequence goes on from JANOKY010000527.1 coordinate 762, forward strand.
GCCGCCGCCATAGACCACCACGCGGCGGCCGAGCATCGGCTGCGAACCTTCACCTTCAGCGCCCTCCATCGAGCGCAGCACCGCCACCGCATCGAGGATGCGCGACGAATCCTTGGCCGGGATGAAGGCGCGCTTGGCAATGTGCGCGCCGACGGCCAGGAAGGCGGCGTCAAAACCGCCCTCGTTCATCGCCTGGGCGATATTCTCGACCTTGCTGTTCAAACGCAGCGTCACGCCCATGGCGACGATGCGCTGCATCTCGGCGTCGAGCACGTCGCGCGGCAGCCGGTATTTGGGGATGCCGAAGCGCATCATCCCGCCGACCTTCGGGCCGGCGTCGAGCACCGTCACCGCGTGGCCGATGCGGCGCAACTGGTAGGCCGCCGACATGCCCGACGGGCCCGCGCCCACCACCAGCACCTTCTTGCCGGTCTCGGCGTTCGGCAGGGCAAAGCGCCAGCCTTTGGCGAGCGCCTCGTCGCCGAGGAAACGCTCGACTGAATTGATGCCCACCGCCTCGTCGACCTTGCCGCGGTTGCACACGCCCTCGCAGGAGTGATAGCAGACGCGGCCCATGATCGCCGGGAACGGGTTGTCGCGCGTCAGGTGGCGCCAGGCGGCTTCGTAGTGGCCCGATTCGGCGTGGAACAGCCAGCCCTGGATGTCTTCACCGGCGGGGCATTGGGCGTTGCACGGCGGCAGGCGGTCGACATACAGCGGGCGCTCGGTGCGCCAACTGCCGGTCTTGTTGGCCAGCGACGAGCCGGGGTCCAGGGTGATGGCGAAAGGCTTTTGCATCGTCATGCGCTCACCTCTTCGTCGAGCAGATGGAAGCGGCGGATGTTGCGGTCGGCATCGGCCTGGATCCGCGCCAGCATTGCCGGCTGGCCCGGCGAGCCGAACAGGTGCGCAAAGCGTTTCTGCAGCTTCAGGTAATCGTCCACCGGCACGCGGCGGCGGATCTTCGTGACCTGGGTGACTTCGCCGTGCTCGGCCTCGAAGACCGGGAAGATGCCGGTCTCGCGCGCCAGCCGCGCCAGCTTGATGGTGTCGTGGCTGGCCGAGCCCCAGCCGAGCGGGCAGGGCACGAGGATGTGCAGGTAGCGCGCGCCGTGCAGCGCCATCGCCTTCTCGACCTTGGCTTCGAGGTCGTGCAGGTCATCGACGGTGGCGGTGGCGACATAGGGAATCTCGTGCGCCATCGCGATCAGCGGCAGGTTCTTGCCCTGGCCGAAGGCCGCGCCGGGAGAGGGTCCAACCGCCATCGTCGTGGCCGTGCGCGCGCCCGGCGGGGTGGCCGAACTGCGCTGCACGCCTGTGTTCATGTAGGCCTCGTTGTCGTAGCAGATGTAGAGCACGTCGTCGTTGCGCTCGAACATGCCCGACAGGCAACCGAAGCCGATGTCGGTGGTGCCGCCATCGCCGCCCTGGGCGATCACGCGCACGCCAGTCTTGCCCTTGACTTTCATCGCCGCCGCGATACCGGTGCCCACCGCGGCCACGTTGCCGAACAGCGAATGGATCCACGGCAGTTGCCACGAGGTTTCGGGGTAGGGCGTCGAGAACACTTCGAGGCAGCCGGTGGCATTGGCCGCGATCAACTGCCCGCCGGTGGCGCGCATCGCGGCATCGATGGCGTAGCGCGCGCCCAGAGCCTCGCCGCAACCCTGGCAGGCGCGGTGGCCGGAGTTGAGCGAGTTGCTGCGCTCGGTCGAAGCCTGCACGCTGCGCTGCTCGGGCGCGAGCAGGCGATTGCCGACAGTGAAGGTGCCGGTTTGGTAGAACTTGACGGGCTGGGTCATGTCACGCGACCTTGGACGCCACGGTGCCGACATCGCGCAGCAGGTTCTCGGCGATCGGGCCGCTGCGGCGCACCTGGGCTTCGCGTTCGAGCTGGCGGTTGACGATGCCCCAGTCGAGGTCCATGAAGGTCAGCGGCGGCAGTTGGTCGGCGATGGCTTCGCGCAGGGTGCGGTGCAGCGAGGCCTTGGTGATGGCGCGTCCGCCCAGGCCGGCCACCACGGTGTAGCCGTGCAGTTGCACGCCAGATAACGCGAGGCGCACATCGGTCGACACCACGCCGCCCAGGCCGACGGAGAAACTCTTCTCCAGCACCACCACGCGCTGCGCGTTATGCAGCGCGGCACGCACGGCGGCCAGCGGGAACGGGCGGAACGACTGGATGCCGAGCACGCCGATGGCGATGCCCTCGGCGCGCATCTCGTCGATGGTGTCCTTCAGGGTGCCGAGCACCGAGCCCAGCGCCACGACGATGGTCTGGGCGTCTTCGCAGCGGTAGCCGCGCACCAGCCCGCCCGAGTCGCGGCCGAAGCGCGCTGCGAACTCGGCTGCAATGCGCGGGATGCGCTCCAGCGCCGACAACTGCTTGGCATGCGCCAGGTAGCGCACTTCCATGAAGGCCTCGGGCCCGACCATCGCGCCGATCGACACCGGCTCGGCCGGGTCGAGCACCTGGCGCGGCTCGTAGCGCGGCAGGAAGGCATCGACATCGGCTTGTGTGGGCATGTCCACGCGCTCGTAGGCGTGGGTCAGGATGAAGCCGTCCATGCACACCATCACCGGCATCGACAGCTCCTCGGCCAGCTTGAAGGCCTGGATGTGCAGGTCCAGCGCTTCCTGGTTGCTCTCGGCAAAGAGCTGGATCCAGCCGCAGTCGCGCTGGCTCATCGAATCGCTGTGGTCGTTCCAGATGTTGATCGGCGCGCCGAT
>JANOKY010000528.1:0-16446 GCA_031419635.1 Burkholderiales bacterium
ATCGTCGCGCTGTCGGGCGACTACGACTTCCAGTTCATGATCGAAGAGCTGGCGGTGGGCGCGCAGTTCAAGCTGCCCTACATCCACATGGTGGTCAACAACAGCTACCTCGGCCTGATCCGCCAATCGCAGCGCGGCTTCAACATGGACTACTGCGTCCAACTCGGCTTCGACAACATCAACGCGCCGCAGCTCGATGGCTACGGTGTCGATCACAAAGCCGTCGTCGAAGGCCTGGGCTGCAAGGCCATTCGCGTGCACAAGCAGGAAGAGATCAAGCCCGCGATCGAGCAGGCCAAGCGCTGGATGGCCGAGTTCCAGGTGCCGGTGGTCATTGAGGTCATGCTCGAGCGCGTGACCAACATCTCGATGGGCACCGAGATCGACGCCGTCAACGAGTTCGAAGACCTGGCGATCTCGGCTGAAGACGCGCCGACCGCCATCGGCCTGCTCGATTGAACCGGAGACGACCATGCCCCGCTTTGCCGCCAACCTGTCGATGCTCTTCACCGAGCTGCCGTTTCTCGACCGCTTCGAGCCGGCCGCCAACGCCGGCTTCCAGGCCGTCGAGGTCCTCTTCCCCTACGCTTTCAGCGCCGCAGAGATCAAGCAGCGCCTCGACGCGAACCACCTGAAGCTGGTGCTGCACAACCTGCCGGCCGGCGACTGGGACGCCGGCGAGCGCGGCATCGCCTGCCTGCCCGACCGCACGGACGAGTTCCGCGAGGGCGTGGCCCAAGCCATCACCTACGCCACCGCGCTCGGCGTGCCGCAGCTCAACTGCCTGGCGGGGAAAGCACCGATCGGTGCCGACAACGCGGTGCTGCGCCAAACCTTCGTCGCCAACCTGAAGTTCGCCGCGGCCGAGTTGAAGCAAGCCGGGCTGCGCCTGCTGATCGAGCCGATCAACAGCTACGACATCCCGGGTTTCTTCCTGAACCGCACGGCGCAGGCGCTGGCGATCCTCGATGACGTGGGCGCCGACAACGCCTTCGTGCAGTACGACATCTACCACGCCCAGCGCATGGAGGGCGAGCTCGCGGCGACGATGCAAAAGCACCTGGCGCGCATCGGCCACATCCAGTTGGCCGACAACCCCGGACGCAACGAGCCGGGCACGGGCGAGATCCACTGGCCGTTCCTGTTCGCGCACCTCGACCGCATCGGCTACCGCGGCTGGGTCGGCTGCGAATACAAGCCCGCCAGCACCACCGAAGCCGGCCTCGGCTGGCGCCAACGCCTGGCGGTATAGCCGCAATGTTCTCCGTTTATGCTGAGACTGTCGCCGAACCTCCTGCGGCGCTTCGGCAAGCTCCGCACGGCCGGACACGCCCAATCTCGAAGCCGCGCGGTTCGCCAAGACCGGCGTCGCCGCGGGCCTGGGCAGGCAGGTAGCAGCCCTGCGGGCCGCCTGGGCAAGATCGTCGTCGACATGTTCTCGCTCTCGCCGATCGAGACGAAGAAGTTCGCAGCAAAGATCAACGCCCTGGGCTGCGACGACCTCGACGCGCCGGTTTCGGGCGGCGAAGTCGGCGCCAAGAACGCCACGCTGTCGATCATGGTCGGCGGCCCCGAGGCCACGTTCGAGAAAATCAAGCCGCGGTTCGAGCTGATGGGCCAGAACATCACCCTGGTGGGCGGCAACGGCGATGGCCAGACCGCCAAGGTGGCCAATCAGATCATCGTCGCACTGAACATCGAAGCCGTGGCCGAAGCGTTGCTGTTCGCGGCCAAGGCCGGCGCCGACCCGACGCGCGTTCGCCTGGCGTTGATGGGCGGCTTCGCCGCCTCGAAGATCCTCGAAGTACACGGCGAGCGCATGGTCAAGCGCACGTTCAATCCGGGCTTTCGCATCGAACTGCACCAGAAGGATTTGAACCTGGCGCTCTCCAGCGCCCGCACGCTGGCAACTCAGCTCGCCAGTTCAACGCCGGCCACACCGGCCGCCGGCATGGCCGCCAGCAAGGCGCTGTCCAGCGTGGCCAGCGGCAGGCCGCGGCGCAACGCCAGCTCGAGGTAGGCCGCGTCGTAGGCACTGAGCTGGTGGCGCGATGCCAGTCCATCGAGTTCGAGCATCGCCACCGGCTCGCGGTCGACGCGCAAACGCAGTGCCGCGGCGGCGGCCACCAGTTCGCGGCGCTTGCTGTCGCTGATGCGCTTGCGGCGTTGCGCGCTGAGCAGCAGATTGCCGATTTCCAGCAGCCACAGCGCCGGCACCCAGACTTCGCCCAGCGCCGTGGCCTGCAACGCGGCCTCGGTCAAGGACGTGGCCTCGTCGGGCAGAAACCAGGCGGCGCTGACCGACGCGTCGACGACGATGCCGGGCATCAGCGCCGGCCCTCGGCGATCAGATCCCTGCTCTTCAGTCGGCCCAGGCTGACACCTTGGCGGCTGGCGCGCAGGCCGGCAATGGCGTCGTGCGCGCGCTGCTGCATGTCATCGGCCCCGGGCAAGACCAGCCGGGCGACGACCTTGCCGCGGCGCGTGATGGCGAACTCTTCGCCGGCCTGCAAGCGGTCGATCAATTCCGACAGGCGGTTCTTGGCGTCGAACAAGGCAACTTGGGTCATCGCAACTCCTGGCCCGCCGGAAACGGATGGGCGCAGGCTATTTTAACCAGCTAGCCATCTAGCTATCTAGATCGATGGGTGCATCGGCCTCGATCACCTCGGCGCCGCGAGGCGGGCTCAGCGTTCGAGCAAGGCCGCCGCGCGTTGGCGCTCTTCGTCGCTCAACTCGACAACCGTGGGCACCTTGCGCCGCAGGCCCCAGCCGAGCACGCCCAGGCCGCCGGCCACCAGCAGCGCCGGGCCGGCCCACAGCAGCACGGTGCTGGCCTTGAGCGGCGGGCGGTAGAGCACGAAGTCGCCGTAACGCTCGGTCATGTAGGCGATGACCTGCTTTTCGCTGCGACCGGCGCGCAACTGGTCGCGCACCTGGCCCTTGAGCTGGATCGCCAGGTCGGCGTGCGAATCGGCCAGCGACTGGTTCTGGCACACCAGGCAGCGCAACTCGGCCGCCAGCCCGTTGACGCGGGCCTCGAGCGCCGGGTCGGTGGCCACCGGCTGCGACTCGGCGGCCAGCGATGGCATCGCGGCGGCGACCAAGACCGCAGCGACCAAGGCCCGCATACCGGCGCGCACGAAGTGGCTCACAGCTAGCCTTGAAGTTGGCGGATCAGCGGCAGCATCTTGCCGGACCAGACCTCTTGCGTCAGCGGGCCGACATGCTTGTAGCGCACGATGCCGGCCTTGTCGATGACGAAGGTTTCGGGCACGCCGTAAACGCCGTAGTCGATGCCGACCCGGCCATCGCGGTCGGCGATCGAGACCTTGTAGGGGTTGCCCAGCCGCAGCAGCCACTCCTGCGCATTGCGCGGGTCGTCCTTGTAGTTCAGGCCGATGATCGGCAGCGATTGCTCGCGCGCCAGCGCCACCAGCAGCGGATGCTCTTCGCGGCACGGCGCGCACCACGAAGCCCAGACGTTGAGCATCCAGACCTGCCCCTTCATCTCGGCCGCAGTGAGCTGGCGCTGCGGGTCGTGCAACTGCGGTAGCGCGAAGGCCGGCGCCGGCTTGCCGATGAAGGGCGACGGCACCTCGCGCGGGTTCAGGCCCAGCCCCACCCCGAGCATCACGGCCAGCACCGCGAACAGCACCAGCGGAACGAACCAGCGCATCTTCATCCGGCGGCTGCCTCGCGCAAGGGCGGCGCCAACTCGGGCTGCTCGCGCCGCACTGCGACGCGGTAGCGCCGGTCGGTCAGCGCCAGCAGGCCGCCCAGGGCCATCACGAAGGCACCGCCCCAGATCCAGTCGACGAAGGGCTTGTAGTAGACGCGCACGGTCCAGGTCTTTTCGTCCAGCGCCTCACCGAGCGACACGTACAGGTCGCGCGTCAAACCGGTGTTGATCGCGGCCTCGGTCATCGGCATCTGCTGCACCTTGTACATGCGCTTCTCGGGCGCCATCGTGAACGGGGTGCCGCTCTCGCCCTTGCGCACTTCGATGTCGCCGCGCGCCGCCACGTAGTTCGGCCCGGTGACTTCGCTGACACCGCGGAAGGTGAAGCGGTAGCCGGCCACCTCGAGGTGGTCGCCGATGCTCATCTTCACGTCCTGCTCGGCTTCGTAGCCGCGCACCATCGTCACGCCAATGATGAAGACGCCCACGCCGAGATGCGCCATCACCATGCCCCAGAAGCTGCGCGTCGAGCGCGTCAACTGGCCGGTGCCGCTGCGCACGCGCTGTAGCAGCAGCACGGCCACGCTGGTGAAGATCCAGGCCGCCATGAAGAAGCCCAGGGCCACGCCGGCACTGAAACGCCCCGCTGCCCACGGCAGCAGCAGCGCCGCGGCGGCGCTGGCCAGCGCCGGCCACTTCAACAATGCGCCCACCTCGGCCAGCGAGGCCGACTTCCAGCGCGCCAGCGGGCCCACACCCATCAGCAGCACCACCGGCGCCATCAGCGGCACGAACACGGCTTCGAAGTACGGCGCGCCGACGGAGATCTTGCCCAGCCCGAGTGCATCAAGCGCCAGCGGGTAGAGGGTGCCGAGCATCACCGCGCCGGCAGCGGCCGTGAACATCACGTTGTTGCCCAGCAGCAGGGTCTCGCGCGAGAAGCGGTCGAAGCGGCCGGAAAAGCCGACGCTGCCGGCACGCCAGCCGAACAGCGCCAGCGAACCGCCGATGACCACGCCCAGGAAGATCAGTATGAAGATGCCGCGCGCCGGGTCGGTGGCAAAGGCATGCACCGAGGTCAGCACGCCGGAGCGGACCAGGAAGGTGCCGAGCAGGCTGAAGCTGAACGCGGCGATCGCCAGCAGGATGGTCCAGGCCTTGAAGGCGCCGCGCTTTTCGGCCACCGCCAGCGAGTGGATCAGCGCCGTGCCCACCAGCCAGGGCATGAACGAGGCGTTCTCGACCGGATCCCAGAACCACCAGCCGCCCCAGCCGAGTTCGTAGTAGGCCCACCAGCTTCCTAGCGCGATGCCCACCGTCAGAAACATCCAGGCCGCCGTGGTCCAGGGCCGCGACCAGCGCGCCCAGGCGGCGTCGAAGCGGCCCGACAACAGGGCGGCCACGGCGAAGGCAAACGCGACGGCAAAGCCGACATAGCCCATGTAGAGCATCGGCGGGTGGATCACCATGCCCGGGTCTTGCAACAGCGGGTTGAGGTCGCGGCCGTCCAGGGCCGCCGGCAGCAGCCGGGCGAACGGGTTGGAGGTGAGCAGGATGAACAGCAGGAAGCCGGCACTGACGAAACCCATCACGCCGAGCACCCGCGCCACCATCGCCAGCGGCAGGCGGCTCGACAGCAGGCTGACGGCCATGGTCCAGCCGGCGAGCATGAAGATCCATAGCAGCATCGAGCCCTCATGGCTGCCCCAGGTGGCGGCGATGCGGTAGGGCAACGGCAACTGGCTGTTGGAATTGGACGCGACGTTGACGACCGAGAAGTCGTTGTTCGCGAACGAGGCCATCAGGCTGAAGAAGGCGATCGCGACGAAGACGAACTGCGCCTGCGCCGCCGGCCGCGCCAGCGCCATCCAGGCCCCGTTGTCGCGCGCGGCGCCGAGGATCGGCAGCGTGGCCAGCGCCAGCGCCACGAACAGCGCGACGATGAGGGCGAAGAGGCCGAGTTCAGGCAGCATGGGCAGGGGCTACGGTTTGGGTGACAAGGTGGCGCCGGCCTGGGCCTGCGACTTGTGCGCGCGCTCGAGCGCGTCGGCGGCTTCGGGCGGCATGTAGTTCTCGTCGTGTTTGGCCAGCACTTCCTGGGCCCGGAAGATCCCGTCGGCTTCGAGCTTGCCTTGCGTGACCACGCCTTTGCCTTCCCTGAACAGGTCGGGCAGGATGCCGCGGTACTCGACCGGGATGCGCTTGACGGTGTCGGTGACGGCGAAGCGCACCGTCACGCCGTCGGCCTGGCGCACCACGCTGCCGGCTTCGACGAGGCCACCGAGGCGAAAGGTTTTGGCCTTGGGTGCCTGCTCCGACAGCACGTCCGTGGGGCTGTAGAAGAACACCTTGTTGCTGCGAAAGGCGTTAACGACGAGGGCAACCGCAACCACCGTGCTGGCCAGCACGCCACCCACCAGCAGGGCCCGCTTGCGCCGCGGCGTCATCGCTCGCTCCGTTGCAGTTGCACCTGCTCGCGCAGGTCTTCGATGGCGCGGCGGCGTCGCTGCACCAGCATCAAGGCCTCCCAGCCGAGGGCCGCAGCGGTCATGAAATAGGAACCCCAGACATACAGGGCATAGCCGCCCATGTCGGCAAATTCAGCAAAGCTCGACCAGTTCACCGGCGCGCCTCCTCGAGTTGGGCCACCCATTCGGTGTCGCGTTCGCGCTCGAGGATGATCGAGCGCACGCGGTACAGGGTGACGGCAATGGCCCAGGCCCAGAACGCCGCCACCATCAGCAGCATGCCGGCCAGCATGATGCTGGCCATGCTCGGCGCTCGCGTCACGGCGATGCTCGAGCCCTGGTGCAGCGTGTTCCACCACTTGACCGAGAAATAGATGATCGGCACGTTGACCACGCCCACCAGCGCCAGGATCGCCCCGGCGCGGTCGCCGCGGCGGGTATCGTCACTGGCCGCCTGCAGGGCGATGAAGCCGAGGTACAGGAACAGCAGCAGCAACTCGGACGTGAGCCGCGCATCCCAGACCCACCAGGCGCCCCACGTCGGCTTGCCCCACAGGGCGCCAGTCCACAGCGCGATGAAGGTCATCAGCGCGCCGGTCGGTGCCAGCGCGGTGGCCATCATCGACGACAGCCGCGTGTTCAGCACCAGCCCGAGCCCCGCCCAGAAGGCCATCACCATGTAGATCAGCATCGACATCCAGGCGGCAGGTACATGGATGAAGATGATGCGGTAAGCATTGCCCTGCTGGAAATCGGAAGGCGCAACGAGCAGGCCGACGATCAACCCGGCCACCCCGAACAACAGCGCAGCGACGGCGAACCAGGGCAGCGCCCGGCCCGCCAGCGCATAGAACGTGGCCGGTGCGGCGAAGTGAAACCAGCGCGTGCGCGGCAGGGTCTCGGCGAGGGTGGAGGAGTTCATGACCAGCGGCATCGTACAGGCTGCTGCAATCCCCGTGCCGACATCGGTCAAGCCGACGCTCACACCTACTCACAGGCGATGCGCAGCCCATGCGCCAGCGCCCAGGGTGCCAGGCCCAGCGCCAGAGCCAGCATTGCGCCCAGCAACGACAGCAGCGGCGCGGGGTCCAGGCCGGCCATCTGCGCGCCCACCGCACCGGCACCAAAGATGAGAATCGGCGCATTCAGCGGCAGCACGATCAGCGCGGTGAGCACGCCGCTGCCGCGCAGGCCCAGCGCCAGCGATGCACCGATCGCGCCGAGCAGGCTCAGCGTCGGGGTGCCCAGCAGCAAGGCCAACAGCAGCACGCCGATGGCGCCGCCGTCCAGCCCGTACTGCACCCCGAGCAGCGGCGCCACCAGCACCAGCGGCAGGCCCGTGGTCAGCCAGTGCGCCGCCACCTTGGCCAGCGCCAACACCGCCAGCGGGTGCGGGCGCAGCAGCAATTGCTCGAGGGTGCCGTCTGCGTGGTCGGCAACGAACAGCCGCGGCAGCGACAGCAGGCTGGCCAGCAGGGCCGATACCCAGACCACGCCGGGCCCGATCTCGCGCAGCAGTTTCAGGTCGCTGCCGACACCGAGCGGGAACAGGCTGGCGACGATGACGAAGAAGACCAGGCCGGTGGCCGCATCGGCGCGTCGGCGGGCAACGATCAGCAGGTCACGTCGCAGCAGCGCGGCCACCGCCCGCCGCAGCGAGGGCTCGGCAGTGGCGGCGGGCGCATCGGCCAGGCTCAGGCTTTTCATCAATCGAGCTGCAGCGTGGTGACGCGCTCGGCAGGCAATGGCAGCGGCTGGTGGCTGGTGACGACGGCCAGGCCCCCGGCAGCGATGTGCTGCTCAAGCTGGCGGCCGAGCTGGGCCACCGCATCGCTGTCCAGCGCATTGAAGGGCTCGTCGAGGATCCACAGCGGCGCATCCACCAGGGCCAGGCGTGCGAGTGCGGCGCGGCGGCGCTGTCCGGCCGACAGCACCCGCACCGGCAAGCGCGCCTGCCGCGCCAGGCCCCACAGCCCCAGGGCTTGATTCAAGGCCTCGTCATCGACAGCGCTGCCGGCCAGGGCGGCATCGGCGCGCAGGTTTTCCAGCGGCGACAGATCCTCCTTGAGCCCGCCCAGGTGGCCGAGGTAGAACAAGGCCCGCGCATAGGCCTCGCGCTGGCGCTGCACCGGCCGCGACTGCCAGCGCACCTCGCCGGCATTGGGCAGGGCCAGCCCGGCCAGCAGCCGCAGCAGACTGGTCTTGCCGCTGCCGTTGGCGCCGGCCACGCGCAGCAACTGGCCGGGCTGCAGGCTGAATGCGAGCGCGCTGAACAGGCGGCGGTCGCCACGCCGGCAGGCAAGGTCATGGGCTTCGAGCATCGGGTTCGCGGCGGCGTGCAGGGTGCGACATTCTGGGCCCGCATGCAGGATTCGTGACAAACCCGCCGCGGCTGGCACACAGCGTGCACCCGCAGTCGCACGATGATGCCTCGCCGCGACCTCTTGGGCGCCCTGCTCACCGCCGGCCTGGCCGGATGTGCCACGCCGCCCGCGCCCGCGGCGCGTACCGCAGCGCCGCTGTGGCCGGCGCCGCCCGAGCAGCCGCGCTTCATTTTCGAGGCCACGCTGCGCAATGCCGCCAGCCTGCGCGACCCCACTTCGGCCGCGCCGCTGCAACGCCTGCTCAGCGGCGAGGACAACTCGCGCGCGAGCTTCGGCAAGCCGCTGGCGGTGGCCGCGGCACGAGGCCGCGTCTACGTCACCGACACCGAAGGCCGCCGCGTCTTCGTCTTCGACCTGCCGCGTCGGCGCGCCTTCAGCTTCGGCCTGCGCCTGGAGGGCGAGTTGAAAAAACCCGCCGGCATCGCCGTCGATGGCCAGGGCCAGGTCTATGTGGTCGACGCCACCGCGCGCCGCGTCGTGGTCTTCGACGCCCTGGGCCTGTACCTGCGCCAGATCGACGGCACGCGCGACTGGGTCCGCCCGACCGCGGTGGCCATCAGTGCCGGCGGCGAGCGGCTGTACGTCGTCGATACCGGCGGCGTCGACAGCAACAGCCACCGCGTCTGGATCTACGGCAGCGACGGCCGCGCCGTCGACCGGCTCGGCAGCCGCGGCGGCGAGCCCGGCCAGTTCAACCTGCCGACCGACGCAGCAGTCGGCGCCGACGGCAGGCTGTGGGTGCTCGATGCCGGCAATTTCCGCGTCCAGGCATTCGACGACCAGGGCCGCTTCCTGCACCTGTTCGGCTCGCCCGGCAATGGTATCGGCCAGTTCGCCCGGCCGCGCGGGCTGGCGGTCGACCGCGAGGGTCTGGTCTATGTCAGCGACGCGGTGTTCTGCAACGTGCAGGTGTTCCAGCCCGACGGTGCGCTGCTGCTGGCCCTGGGCGCACGCGCCGATCGCGATGCGCCCGGCCGCTACCTGCTGCCGGCCAAGCTCGCGTGCGACGAAACCGGGCGCCTGTACGTGGTCGACCAGTACCTGCACAAGGTCGAGGTGCTGCGGCGCTTGAGCGATGCCGAGGGCCAGCGCTGGATGCATGCACCGCCGGCTTGATGCAGCTCAATGCGCACCCAGTGCGCAGCCCGCATGGCGTCTCGATTCCGGGAACACGCAGCCCAGTTTCGGGACTCGATCGGCGTAAAACCGCGTCACGTTGGTGGTACGGAATTTGCGGTGATCAGACGTGCCTGGAGGGCCGTGATGACGATGTTTCTGACTTGCAAACTCGTTGCATTGAGCGCGTCGCTGCTGCTGGCCGCGCTTCCAGTGCGCGCCGACGTCGATCTGCCGAGCAAGTTCAGCAACATCGGTAGCGTCGGCAACACGCGCCACAACCTCACGCAACGCCAGGCCTCGGGCGGCGGCCCGGCGGGCGCGACGATGGACTCGTACCGCAACGACTACCTCGAGGTCTGTGTCTACTGCCACACCCCGCACGGCGCCAACCGCACCGTGGCCGCGCCGCTGTGGAACCGCACGATGAAGACCACCACCTACCAGACCTACGACCTGCTCAACACCACCAGCCTGACGCAGACGGTGACCCAACCCGGCATCAATTCATTGACCTGCCTGTCGTGCCACGACGGCCAGACCGCCGTCGACTCGATCATCAACATGCCCGGCTCCGGCCGCTACCTCGCAACGCAGGAGACGACCGAGAACACCGCCTTCCTCAACAGTTGGAACAACAGCCGCGGCCCCGATGCGACGGTGCATGCGCGACTCAGCGGCGCCGAGTGCCTGGCCTGCCATTCGTCGGGTGCGGGCATCGTCGGCGCCGGCGCCACCGACTTCACCGCGTTTGCCATTGGCACCGACCTGCGCAACGACCACCCGGTGGGCATCCGCTACCCGAGCACGGCCGGCGCGGGCAGCGACTTCAAGGATCCGCCGCGCAAGGAAGCGCTGCTGGCCTACTTCGACAACAACGGCAACAGCCGCGCCGATCCCAATGAGATCCGGCTGTACAACAGCGGCGACGGCTACGAGGTCGAATGCGCCTCGTGCCACGACCCGCATGGCGTACCGTCGGCGGGTGCGGGCAGCGTCTTCAACCCGACCTTTCTGCGCGTCACCAATGCCGGCAGCGCGGTCTGCCTGACCTGCCACTCGAAGTGAGGCGCCGGGCCAGCTTCACGGTGCCGCCTTGAACAAGGCGCGCGTCACATAGGCGGCCACGGCGTCGATCTCGGCCGGCGCGAGCACATGCTTCCAGGCCGGCATCGAGGTGCCGTCCAGGCCATCGCGCACGACCTGTTTCAGCCTGGCCATCGGCATCGTCTGCGAGCTGTAGGCGGTGAGGTCGCGCGCCTTGGGCTGCAAGAACTGGCCGATCCAGTTCTTGCCGCTGCCGTCGGCGCCATGGCAGAAGGCGCAGTTGGCCTGGAACAGCGCCTGGCCGCGACGCTGCTGCGGCGTCAGGCCATCGATCTTCGGCACGACTTCGTGCTTGGCATAGACGCTGGCGCTGGACACGGCATCGACCGGCGGCGTGCTCGCCTGCCCGGGCACGAAGCCCATGCGCGGAAACGACAGCGGCCGCGCACTCCACGCCGGGCCCTCGTCGATCACGCGCGCGCGGTCGTGGCAGGAGATGCAGGCCGAGACGAAGAGTTGGCGGCCTTCGCGCTGGGCCTCGGTCAGCGACTCGGGCGGCGCGTCGAGCGCGATCTCGCCGCGCGCGAACGGGAAAGCCAAGCTGTAGCGCTCATGCTGCGGCCAGCCGTTGTCGACCGTGTGGTAGGCCGTGTTGCGGGCCTTGTCGCGGACGAATTCGCGGGCCACGAAGCCGGCCACGGCCTCGATGTCGGCCTCAGTAACGATGCCGCGAAAGGACTTCATTGCCGTGCCGTCGCGACCGTCGCGCACGGCCAGCGCGATCTCTTGTGGCGTCAGCGTGGCCACTGTGAAGTCGCGCGGCGGCGGGTTCAGGTAGGTGCTGGCCAGGGTCTTCGCGTCGCCCGAGTAGCCGTGGCAGAAGTAGCAGCGGAAGTTGTAGACCTGCCGGCCGCGTTCGTGGGCGTCGGTAGCGGCAACAGTCACCGGCGTCGCCGCGGGACGGCCGATCAATGCATAGCCGGCCCACAGCGCCAGCACGCCCGCCGCGGCGATCGTGAGCCCCGCGACGCGGCGCATCGCCATCAGCGCTGCACGCTGGCCTGCGTCGCACTCTTGCCGAGCACGAAGGTCTGGAACACGTACTCCGACACGTCGGCGATCTGCTGCGGCGGCGAGACCTTGCTCCAGGCCGGCATCTCGGTACCGAGCTTGCCTTCGCTGACGGCGGCGAACAGCGCCACCCGGTTCAAGCGCGCGCGCGAGGCGGCGTCGAGGAAGTTCTGCGGCTTGGGGTTGATGAAGTAGGCCCGTGGGCCGGCGCCATCGCCGCGCGCGCCATGGCAGGTGGCGCAGTTCGCGAGATAAAAAGCACCCCCACGCTTGGAGTCTCCCTTCAGACCGTTGGGGAGGCCGGCCGTCATGTCGACCCGCGCGGGGGTGGAAGCGGCATCGGCTTCACGACCCCCGTGGGCCCTGGTGCCGGAAATGGCGGTGCTCTCGGCGCTGGCCTGGCCGAGCACGAAGTGGTCGTAGACGTAGTCGGACAGGCGGGCGATGTCCTTATCCGACAACTGCGTGCGCCACGACACCATCGCGGTGCCGGGGCGGCCGTGGGTGATCGCGACGGCGATGCTTTCGCGGCTGAGCGCGCGCTTGGATTCGGCCGAGGTGAAGTCGCGCGGGATCGTCGACAGCGAACCGGTGGCGCGGCTCTTGCCGTCGCCCTTGTCGCCATGGCAGACCGAACAATAGTTGTGGTACAGCGCCGGCGCATCGGAGCCTTGTGCCGCCGACGCAGCCGCCAGTGCGGTCAGTTGCATGCCCAGCAACAGGCAGGCGGCCAGCCATCCGATCCATTTCTTGGCATTCATCGCTGCACCCTCGCCGCGGCATCGCGCCGCCTTGCGCAGCCCTGTTGCAACTTCCTTGCCATTGACCATTGGCATGGCGATTGCAGCCGTCAGGCCCTGATCCCCTTCACTTCCACCGACCCCCACAGGAGTTCCCGAGCATGAAGTCTTCAGCCACCCGCGCGATCGTTCTCACTTTCGGCATCGCTTTCTCATCGCTGCCGGGATTCGCGGCCGACGGCAAGGCCGTCTACGACAAGACCTGCGTCTCCTGCCATGCCAGCGGCGTGGCCAACGCACCCAAGTTCGGCGACAAGGCCGCCTGGGCACCGCGCGCGGCCACCGGCAAGGACGCGCTGATGGCCTCGGTGGTCAAGGGCAAGGGCGCGATGCCACCCAAGGCCGGCGCCGCCGACCTCAAGGACGATGACATCACGGCCGCGATCGACTACATGCTCGCCGCCGCGAAGTGACATGACATGAGCACGCCGGGCCGCCCCAAGTGCGAATTCCGTAGCGCGCAGCGCGGAGGTCGCATGATGAACCCGCGCGCGGCGATCCGATTCAGCGTGGTTCTGGCGGCTGCGCTGTTGGCGGCCTGCGCCAGCCCGCCGCCGGTCGGCGACGCCAAGCCCGCCAAGGAACTGGCGTTCCCGGCGCCGCCCGACGAGCCGCGCTTCATCTTCGAGCGCACGATCCGCTCCAGCGGCGATATCCTGCCCGATGAGAAGGCTGGCGAGTTGCGCCGCCTGGTGACCGGCGAAGGCGAGCGCGGCGAGGCGCTGTCCAAACCCTACGCCGTGGCGGCCACGCGCGGGCGGCTGTACATCTCCGATACCGTGTCGCGCTTCGTGCGCCTGTACGACGTGCCGCAGGGCAAGCAATTCCGCATCGGCGACGAGGAGGGCCTGGGCCAGTTGATCAAGCCGATCGGCCTGGATGTCGACGCCGCGGGCAACCTCTACGTGGCCGACATCGGCGCCAAGGCGATCATGGTCTATGGCCCCGATCGCAAGTTCCTGCGCCGCATCGGCAGCGACAAGTGGTTTTCGCGCTTGACCAGCGTCACGGTCGATCCGGCCGGGCAGCGCGTCTACGCGGTCGATCTCGGCGGCGTCAGCTCCGAGCAGCACCAAGTGCGGGTCTTCGACGCCGTCAGCGGTGCGCACCTGATGGACATCGGCAAGCGCGGCAGCGGCCCCGGCGAATTCAACCTGCCGCGCGACGTGGCCATCGGCCTGGGGGGCAGGCTGTACGTCGTTGACAGCGGCAATTTCCGCGTCGTGGTGTTCGACAAGGACGGCAAGTACCTGCAAAGCTTCGGCAGCGTCGGCAAGCAGTACGGCCAGTTCGCCCGGCCCAAGGAGATCGCCGTCGACCGCGAAGGCAATGTCTACGTTGTCGATGCCGCCTTCGGCAACTTCCAGATCTTCAACCCCGACGGCGACTTGCTGCTCTTCGTCGGCGAACGCTCCGAGCGCGACGGCCCGGCCAAGTACATGCTGCCCTCGGGCATCTCGGTTGACGAAGACGGCCGCGTGTATGTGGTCGATCAGTGGTTCCGCAAGATCGACGTCTACCGCCCGGTGACGTTGCCGGCCGGCACCGGCTTTTTGGCGCGCAAGGCCGCTGTCGCGCCGCGCTGAAGCGCGGCGCCTGCTTCCCGGGTGCGGGAAGCCGTTCTTCCCGAAAACGAGGACAACACGCCGCGCAGCGCTGCCCGGACCGCGCCACACCGCTCCCGAGCCAATGGCACAGAACGTGCAGATCAAAGCCTGTCTAGACGAGCATTGGGGAGTGCACGGCTCGATGACTGTTCAACCAACCTAGAGAGGGCGACATGAGGAATTCAAGGCAATCAAGCCTCCAGAGTTGGAGAGCGGCGTCAGCAGGAATGCTGGCCGTCGCGCTCTGGGCTCTGGCAGGCACCGCGTCGGCGCAAATCGCCGGCACCAAGCACAACCTCGGTTCGGGCGCTGGCCCCGCCGGGCGCAACCAGGTCACGAATACGGCCGATATCTGCGTCTTCTGCCACACCCCGCACGGAGGCGACACCACCGCACCGGTCCCGCTGTGGAACAAGCGCCTGGGCGTCGGCGGCGTGCCGGCCGGCGGCGGCACGTACATCACCTACGCCTCGCTACAGACGCCGTCGCTCGACGGCACGGAGGCCCCGGTCGGCTCGATCTCGGTGGCCTGCCTGTCCTGCCATGACGGCACGCAAGCGATGGACAACATCATCAACGCGCCTGGCTCCGGCGGCTTGACGACCGATGGCGGCGGCAACAACGGCCTGGCTTGGACCTGGACCGGAAGTACCGTCAATGCTGCGGGCATGCTCGCCAGCGGCGCGGCCCTGCTCGGCACCAACCTGTCAAACGACCACCCGATCGGCATCCAGTACTGCGGCGGCGGCCTGACCGGCACCGGCACGACAGTGACGGGCACCTGCAAGGACGGCGATTTCGTGGGGCTGCAGACGGCGAACATCAACACCAACCAGGTCTTCTGGGTCGAAACCGGTGGCCCCGGCAAGCAGCGCACCGACTTGCCGCTGTACCAGCGCACGTCGGGCGGCCTGGGGCCGCTGGTCGAATGCGGAAGCTGCCATGACCCGCACGTCGCGACTGGCCAAGCCGGTCCGGCCGGTACTGGCCAGACTTCGGGCGAAACCTTCCTGCGCATTTCCAACGCGTCCAGCGCCGTCTGCACGGCCTGCCACGTGAAGTAGACCGCAGCAGCAGCTTGCCGAACGGGGCCGGGCACCGCGAGGTCCGGCCCCGTTTTTCATGCCGCCGCAATCGACCCACAAACTCATTCACGACCCCACTTCCGAACGGAGCCCGCCCATGCCTGCACGACTGCCTGCTGCCTGCACCCTTGCCGTCTTGCTGACTTGCAGCGGCGCCTGGTCGGCCGACGCTGCGGCGCCTGCACCGACGCCAGCGTCGGCACCGACAGCCGCCGCGGCGCGCCTGGCTGCGCCCTTCGCCACCGTCGGCAAGATCGTCATCAGCGGCGCCGACTACCAGCGCGCGCTGGCGGTGGCGATGCGCAAGAAGTACTACCACGCCACGCCGCCCGAGGCCGAGCTGGCCAAGTTCAAGCGCGAGGTCGGCGACGAGGTGGTCAACCGCGTCCTGCTGCTCGAGGAAGCGCAGCGGCGCGGCATCCAGCCCGACCGCGAAGGGATCAAGGCCACCGTGGCCGGCTACGACGCCCAGTACAAGGGCAGCCCCAACTGGGCCGCCAACCGCGACAAAATGCTCGCCGCGGTGGTGCCGCAACTCGAGCGCGACAGCCTGTACGAGCGGCTCGAAAAACTGGTCAAGAGCGCGTCAAAACCCAGCGATGCGGTCGCGCGCACGTATTACGTGCAGCACCCCGACCTGTTTGTCGAACCCGAACAGGTCAAGCTCAGCGTGATCCTGCTCAAGGTCGATCCGAGTTCACCACAAGCGGCCTGGACCAGCGCCCATGCCGAGGCCAAGGTGTTGCACAAGAAGCTGGTTGGCGGCGCTGATTTCGCCGAACTCGCCCGCCTGCATTCGGGCGACAAGTCCGCCGCCCGTGGCGGCGAGATGGACTACACCCACCGCGGCATGCTGCCCGAGGCGGTGCACAGCGTGGTCGACAAGCTCAAGCCGCACCAGTTAGCCGAGCCGGTGCAACTGCTCGAAGGGGTCACCCTGATCCGCCTGGAAGACCGCAAGAACGCGCGCCCGCGCGGCTTTGACGAAGTGCGCGAGCGCGCCGCCGAGCTCTGGCAGCGCGACGAAGCCCAGGCACGCTGGACCAAGCTGATCGCCGAACTGCGCCAGGGAACGACGATCCGCATCGACGAAAGTCACTATGGGCCGGCACGCGGCGCGAGCGACAAGCCGCGCGCCGGCTGAGCGCCCGGCGGCGCGCGTTCGTCACCGAGGACGCCGCTTGCC
>JANOKY010000529.1:0-1608 GCA_031419635.1 Burkholderiales bacterium
GCCGCCGGTGAGCTCGATCGGCGCGACATTGAAGGCCACGATGTAGGCCACGCCGATCACCGTGCCCGGCACCGCGAAGCTGACCATCGTCAGGAATTCGAAGGCGGCGCGGCCGGCAAAGCGGTGCCGCGTGATCACGTAGGCCGACAGCAGGCCGACGATGGCTGTCAGTGGTGCGGCCACCGCCGCGACTTCGATGGTGGTGAAAAAACTGTCCCAGGCCGAGCCGGTGAAGTGCGGCTTGTAGCCATTCCACTCGATGCCGAAGCCATCGACGATGTGCGTCAGCACCAGGCTCATGTCGCCGCGGCCGATGTCCCTGACGAAGCCGCCGATGAAGATCACCGCATAGCAGGCCAGCGTGAAGCCGATCCACAACAGCGCCGTGCCGGTGCAGGCCCAGCGCAGGCCATCGGGCAGGGCCGCGGGGATGCCGCCGTCGCCCTTGCCGCCGACGCTGACATAACTGGCGCGGCCGAGCCATCGCTGCTGCAGCCAGAACGCGATCAGCGTAAAGAGCAGCAGCACCACCGCCAGCGATGCGGCGCGGCCCGGATCGTGCTGCGCGCCGGCGATGGCGAAGAAGATCTTGGTCGACAGCACTTCGTAATTGCCGGCCAGCACGATCGGGTTGGCGAAGTCCGCCAGGCTCTCGACGAAGCCGAGCAGGAAGGCCGCTGCCAAGGCCGGCCGCAGCAGCGGCCAGGTGACGCTGCGAAAGACGCGGGCCTTCGATGCGCGCAGCGTTTGCGCGGCCTCTTCGAGCGTCGGACTGATCGCGGCGATGGCACCCGACAGGATCATGAAGGCGATCGGCGTGAACGCCAGCACCTGCGCGATGGTCACGCCTGGCAGGCCGTAGATCCAGCGCGTGCGCGGCAGATCGAAGGTGTTGGCCAGAAAGGTCGTCACCAGGCCCGTGCGGCCGAACAGCACCACCAGCGCCAATGCGATGACGAAGGGGGGCGTGACGATCGGCAGCACCGACATCAGCTTGGCCACGGCGCCCAGGCCGCTCGAGCCTTTGAATTGGCCGCGCTGCACGGCCAGCGCCAGTACCAGTGCCGCGCCGGTGGACAACAAGCCGACGATCGTCGCCAGCATCAGGGAGTTCACCGCCACGCCGCAGTGGGTGCCGCCGCCAAAGCAACCCAGACCCCAGATGTCAGGCGCGGTCAGGCGCTCCAACGCCAGGCCAGGCGCGAAGGCGCCGTGGCTGTCGAGCAGCGCGGCCACCAGCGAGCGGCCGACGGGATAGAAGATGAACAGCAGCAGCAGGCCAGCGATCACGACCACGATGGTCGCCACCGTGGTGTCGCCGACGAAGCGCCCACCGCGCGCCAGTGAGCGCGCGAACAAGAGTGTGAAAGCGCTGAGTGTCACGGTGGCCCCCAGGCCGAACGAGCCGCCGGCGGCACCGGCGGCGAAGCCGCTGCCCAGGGCCCAGGCGAGTGCGAAGGCGGCGCTCGCGGCGAGCGCGTTGAAGGTGGAACGCCAGGCGAACCACAGCGACAGCAAGGCCGCAGCGAGCACCGGCGCATGCGCCATCGCCGCGCCGCCCAGTGCGAGCGCAAATGCCGAGCCGCCACGCTCGGCAAACCAAGGCAA
>JANOKY010000530.1:0-8182 GCA_031419635.1 Burkholderiales bacterium
GGCCAATGGCCGCACCGCCGTGATCGGCGTGCCCTACCTGTGGCTGCTGGCCTTCTTCCTGCTGCCCTTCCTGATCGTGGCGCGCATCAGCGTCTCGGAGATGGAAAACGTCGCCTTCAAAGACCTGGTGACCTTCAAGGAAGGCTTGATGCAACTGACGCTCAAGTTCAGCGGCTACCAGTTCATCGCCCAGGACTCGCTCTACTTCGACACCTACCTGCGCAGCGTCAAGTACGCCGCGGCCACCACGCTGCTGTGTCTGCTGATCGGCTACCCCTTCGCCTATTTCATGGCCCGCGCCAAGGCAACCGCCCAACCGGCGTTGCTGATGCTGGTGATGCTGCCGTTCTGGACCTCGTTCCTGCTGCGCGTGTATGCCTGGAAGGGACTGCTCAGCGAAGGCGGCTGGGTCGAGCAGGCGATCGTCGGCCTTGGGCTGGACCGCCTGCTGTTGGCGGCCGACCTGATCGAAGCGCCAGGCCGGCTGATGAACACGCCGTTCTCGTTGGTGCTGGGCATGACCTACACCTACCTGCCGTTCATGATCCTGCCGCTGTACGCCAACCTGGCCAAGATGGACCTGCGCCTGCTCGAAGCCGCGTCCGATCTCGGCGCCAGCGCCTGGGTGGCGTTCTGGACGATCACCGTGCCACTGTCCAAGGCCGGCATCATCGCCGGCTCGATGCTGGTGTTCATCCCCTGCATAGGCGAGTTCGTGATCCCCGAGCTGCTCGGTGGCCCGCGCACACTGATGATCGGCCGGGTGATGTGGGACGAGTTCTTCTCCAACAACGACTGGCCGATGGCTTCCAGCGTGGCCGTCGTGATCGTGTTGCTGATCATCGTGCCGCTGGCGATTTTCAACAAATACCAGGCCGAGTCTCAGGAGGCACAGCGATGAACGCCGTCGTGCAGGAGGGACGGCGATGAACGCAGCCAATGTGAACCGCTGGTTCGGCCGCGGCTGGCTCGGCGCCGGCTACGTCTTCCTGTACCTGCCGATCGTGGCCCTGGTGCTGTACTCGTTCAACGATTCGCCGATCCCCAACACCTGGCGCGGCTTCACGCTGCGCTGGTACGTGGCGCTGACCAGCGACAACGAAATGCTCACTGGCCTGTGGCTGAGCCTGAAGATCGCTTTCATGACCGCCTGCGGCTCGGTCGTGCTCGGCACGCTGGCGGCGTTTTCGCTGGCCAAGTACAAGCGCTTCACCGGCCGCACATTGTTCTCGGGCATGGTCAGTGCACCGCTGGTGATGCCCGAGGTGGTGGTCGGTTTGTCGCTGCTGCTGATGCTGGTCAGCGTGCAGCGCGTGATCGGATTTCCCGAGCGCGGCCTGATGACGATCTGGTTCGGCCACATGCTGCTCGGCATGGCCTACGCCACCGTGGTCATACAGGCCCGGCTGAACGACTTGAACCCGCAGCTCGAAGAAGCGGCGATGGACCTGGGCGCCAAACCGCACCAGGTGTTCACCCTGGTCACGCTACCGATGATCACGCAGTCGATGTTGTCGGCCTGGCTGCTGACCTTCACGCTGTCGCTCGATGACGTGGTGCTGTCGGCCTTCCTGTCGGGCCCCGGCGCCACGACGATGCCGCTGGTGATTTTTTCGCGTGCCCGCCTGGGCCTGAACCCGAGCGTGAATGCGGTGGCCACGATCATCGTCGTGATCGTCGCCATCGGCATCCTGATCGCCAGCTACCTGATCGCCCGCGCCGAGCGGCAACGCACGCTCGACATGGCCGCCGCCAACCGCGCCTGATGAAGTTCACGACTGTCAAACCGCAATCACCCACCCGAGGAGAACCCGAGATGATGAAGACGACCGCCCTTCGCCCGAGCTTGCTGGCCCTGGCACTGAGCTGCGCCTTCCCGGTGCTGGCGCAGACCAATGCCGAGGTCTTGAACGAATTGCGCGCGCTGCGCGACCGCGTTGCCGAACTCGAGAACAAGCTCAAGGCCGCCGAAGCCAAGGCACCGGTCGCTGGCGGAACTTCACAATGGGGCATGACGCCCGAGCAGGCGCGTGAGTTGAACCGCGTCACGGTCAAGACCGAAGCGCTGGAAGATTCGCGCGACGCCGCCGGCCTGCGCCTGCTGAAGATCAGCGGCTACATGGACCCGACCTTCATCTACAACAAGGCGCAGAACCGCAGCGGCTTTCAGTTCCTCAACGCCGTGGGCGATGACGGCTACAACTACGACAACTCCTACTTCGGCGCCGCCGTGATCGACTTCCAGAAGGAAACCGAATCCGGCACGCGCTGGCGCCTGACGCTGGCACCGAACCGCGGTGTCGGCTCGGTGTTCGACGGCCAGTCGCCGGTCCACGAAGCCAGCGTCTCGATCCCGCTCGGCAGCCTGCAGCGGCGCCTGATCGCCGGCCAGATCCCCGACTGGTCGGGCTACGAATACCTGCCGCCGACGCTGAACAAGCTGATCACGCACAACCTGCTGTTCGACTTCACCCTGCCCACTGCCTACACGGGGGTCGGCTTCGAGATCACCGAAGGCAAGTGGATCGTCAAGTCGATGCTGGCCAACATGAACGCCAGCCGCAAGACCTCGGGCAACACCACCCCCGTGCTGGCCTACCGCGTCGATTACTCAAAGGGCGAGTACGAGGGCTTCGGCTTTGCCGGCGTGCACGGCAAGGCGGCCAATTTCAATACCAACCCAACGACGGGAGTGCAGGCGCGCGACTCGCAAGTCAACCTGCTCGAGGTCGACGCCTACTACATCCGGGGCGACTGGACCTTGCAAGGACAAGTCAGCTACGGCACGCAAAAGAAGGCCTCCGTCACGCCCGACCCTGTTACCGGCGAGTTGCGCAACGCCAAGTGGACCGGCTTCTCGACCTTGGCGGCCTACAAGTTCACGCCACGTTTCGAGGGCACGGCGCGCTTCGACTACATCAAGAACAGCCAGAACGGTGGCGGCCTGCTGGGCTACGTCGCGTCCGACGATCGCAATGGCATCGGCCCCGGCTGGGCGCTGGTGGACGACGGCGAAGGTGGCACCGTCTGGGGTCAGCCCGACACGGAGCGTGGCGTCAACCGCAGTGCACTGACCTTCGGCCTGTCGTACCTGTTCGACCTGAACACGACGATGAAATTCGAGTACCGGCTGGATCGTGCCAATCAGCCGGTGTTCCTGAACGTCAAGGACGGCACCTATCGCAAGAGCAACAGCCTGTTCGGCGCCTCGGTGCTGGTCAGCTTCTGACCAACAAGACAGCCATGGCCACGGCAAGCATCGACTGGCAAGCACGCGCCGCAGCGGTCGCGTTCGACGGCCGGGCCGTCATCGACGGCGCGCGTCACGCGGCGCAAGCCGGCGAGACCTTCCTCAAGGCCTCGCCGATCGATGGCCGCAGCCTCGGCCCGGTGGCGCGTTGCCGCGAAGCCGATATCGACGCGGCGGTGAAAAGCGCCCGCACCGCATTCAGCGACGGCCGCTGGTGCGGCAAACCCCCGGCAGCGCGCAAGAAGATCCTGCAGCGCTTTGCCGACAAGATCCTCGCCGCGAAGGAAGAGCTCGCGCTGCTCGAAACGCTCGACATGGGCAAGCCGATCCAGTTCTCGCTGTCGGTCGATGTGCCGTCGGCGGCGCGCACCATCGCCTGGTACGCCGAAGCCATCGACAAGGTCTACGACGAGATCGCGCCAACACCGGCCTCGTCGCTGGCGCTGATCACGCGCGAGCCGATGGGCGTGATCGGCGTGGTGGTGCCCTGGAACTACCCGATGATCATGGCCGCGTGGAAGCTCGGCCCGGCGCTGGCGACCGGCAACTCCGTCGTCTTGAAGCCGAGCGAAAAATCGCCCTACACCGCGCTGCGCCTGGCCGAACTGGCGATCGAGGCCGGTCTGCCGCCGGGCGTGTTCAATGTCGTGCCCGGCTACGGCCATGAGGCCGGCGAGGCGCTGGCGCTGCACATGGATGTCGACGCGATCGGCTTTACCGGCAGCACGAGGGTCGGTCGCAAGATGCTCGAGTACGCCGGGCGCAGCAACTTGAAGCGGGTCTACAACGAACTCGGCGGCAAATCGGCCTTCGTCGTCTTCGACGATTTCGCCAATGTCGAGCGCGCCGCCAAGACCGCCGCCGGCAGCCTGTTCTTCAACCAGGGCGAAAGCTGCAATGCGCCCTCGCGCGTGCTGGTGCATGAAAGCATCGCCGATCGCTTTGTCGAGATCGTCGCCGCCGAGGCGCCTTCCTACACACCTGCCGATCCCTTGGCCGCCGCCACCACGATGGGCGCCCTGGTCGACGAAGGCCAACTGCGCACTGTCATGGGCTATATCGAGGCCGGCCAGCGCGAAGGCGCCCGCACCGTGACGGGCGGCCAGCGCGCCCGCGAAGGCAGTGGCGGCTACTACGTCGAGCCGACGGTGTTCGACGGCGTGGCCAACGGCATGACGATCGCCCGCGAAGAAATCTTCGGCCCGGTGATGAGCGTGATCCGCTTCAAGACCGAGGCCGAAGCCGTTGCCCTGGCCAACGCCTCGAACTACGGCCTGCAGGCCAGCGTCTGGAGCGATAACATCAACCGCGCGCACCGCGTCGCCCGCGCATTGCGCGCCGGCACCGTGCACGTGAACCAGTACGACGAAGACGACATCACCGTGCCCTTCGGTGGCTACAAGCAAAGCGGCAACGGGCGAGACAAGAGCTTGCATGCGCTGGACAAGTACACCGAGTTGAAAACCACCTGGGTTCGCATCGACCCGGCCTGACTCTCACGCAAGGAGGTTCGCGATGAACCACTCCAAAAACGAACAACTGATGGCCCGCAAGGCAGCGGCCACGCCGCGTGGCGTGGGCGTGATGGGCAGCTTCTTCGCCGAGCGCGCCGAAGGCGCCGAGCTGTGGGACGTCGAAGGCCAGCGCTACATCGACTTTGCCGGCGGCATTGCAGTGATGAACGTCGGCCACGGCCACCCCAAGGTGCTGGCGGCGATCGAAGAGCAGTTGAAGCGCTTCACCCACACCTGCTACCAGGTGGTGCCCTACGAGAGCTACATCGCGCTGGCCGAGAAGCTGAACCAGTTGACGCCGGGCACGCACGCGAAGAAGACGGCACTGTTCTCGACCGGCGCCGAAGCGATCGAGAACGCCATCAAGATCGCGCGCTCGTACACCAAGCGTTCCGGCGTGATCGCCTTCGGCGGCGCGTTCCATGGCCGCTTGATGTTCGCGGTGGCGCTGACCGGCAAGGTGCAGCCCTACAAGGCCGGCTTCGGCCCCTTCCCGCCCGAGATCTACCACGCCCCCTTCCCCTGCCATTGCGCCAGCCTCGATGAAGTGAAGAAGGCGGTGCAGCACCTCTTCAAGGCCGACATCGAACCCAGCCGCGTCGCGGCCATCGTGTTCGAGCCGGTGCAGGGCGAAGGCGGCTTCAATGTGATCCAGCCCGAAGCCGTGAAGTGGTTGCGCGCGCTGTGCGACGAACACGGCATCGTGCTCATCGCCGACGAGATCCAAACCGGCTTCGGCCGCACCGGCAAGATGTTCGCGATGGAACATTTTGGCGCGCTCGGAGTGACGCCCGACCTGATGACCATCGCCAAGAGCCTGGCCGCGGGCGTGCCGCTCTCGGCCGTGACCGGCCGCGCCGAGATCATGGACGCACCGGCCCCCGGCGGCCTGGGCGGCACCTATGCCGGCAACCCGTTGGCGATCGCCGCGGCACATGCCGTCATCGGCGTGATGGTTGAAGAGAAACTGCCCGAGCGCGGCGCCATGCTCGGCGATCAACTCAAGGCCTTGCTGAACAGCCTGCGCACTGAGGTGCCGCAGATCGCCGACGTGCGTGGCCTGGGCGCGATGGTGGCGGTCGAATTCACCAATGCGCAGGGCGAGCCCGACGCCGATTTCACCAAGCGCGTGCAGGCCCAGGCCCTGCAACGCAGGCTGATCCTGCTCACCTGCGGCGTCAACGGCAACGTCTTGCGCTTCTTGTTTCCATTGACCACGCCGCAGCCGATCTTCGACGAAGCGCTGACGATCCTGCGCGCTGCCATACTGGCGGCACGATGAAAGCCCTGCGTGAAAGCCTGACAGCCGCCGACGTCCACACCCTGCTGGTGCAGTTCACCGACCTGCACGGCGTGGCCAAGGGCAAGCTGGTGCCACTGGCCCACCTGGATGATGTGTTGACGATCGGCGCCGGCTTCTCCGGCCCGTCGATTGCCGGCACCGGGCTTGCGCGCACCGGGCCGCGCTCGGAGTACATGGCCCGAGGTGCCGCCAGCACGGCGCAGCCGCTGCCCTGGCTGCCGGGTGTGGCGCGGATCGTCGCCGACGGCTTCGTCGCCGGTGAGCCCTTCGAGGCCTGCCCGCGCCAGGTGCTCAAGCGCGCGGTGGCGCGGCTGGCCGAGCACCGCTGGAGCCTGCAGGTGGGCATCGAGCCCGAGTTCTTTCTGCTCAAGGAGGTTCAGGGCCGCTGGCTGCCGGCCGATGACGCCGACCGCCTGGACAAACCCAGCTACGACCTGAAGAGCCTGCCGCGCCAACTGCCCTTCCTGCGCGATCTGCACGACGCGCTGGAGTCCTGCGGCCTGGACGTGTTGCAACTCGACCATGAAGACGCGCATGGCCAGTACGAAGTCAATTTCGCCTTCGCCGAAGCGATAGCGACGGCCGACCACCTGATGCTGTTCAAGCTCGCCGCGCAGGCCATCGCCGAACGTCACGACATGGTCTTTTCGATGATGCCCAAACCCTTTGCCAACCAGCCCGGCAGCGGCATGCATTGCCATGTCAGCCTGTGGGAGGGCCGCAGTGACAACTCGCGCAATGTTTTCATGCCCCATCGTGCCGACGGTTCCATCGATACCGCCGCCATGCTGTCGCCACTGGGCCGCCAGTTCATTGCCGGCGTGCTGGCCCATGCTGGCGCGTTGACGGCGCTGGCCGCGCCGACGGTCAACTCGTACAAGCGGCTGACGGTGGGCGAGTCCATTTCCGGCACCACCTGGGCGCCGGCCTACGTGGCTCACGGCCCGAACAACCGCACCGCGCTCGTGCGCAGCCTGCATGGCCGCTTCGAATGGCGCGCACCCGACTCCAGCGCCAACCCGTACCTGATGCTGGCCGGGCTGATTGCTGCGGGCCTGGACGGCATCGAGCGCGAACTCGACCCCGGGCCCGATTGCGAAGACGATCTGTTCGACCTGACACTGGCGCAGATTCACGAGCGCGGCATCGCCCTGCTGCCGCAACACCTGGCCGAAGCCGTCGACGCGCTCGAAGCCGATGCCACTGTGTGCGGTGCCCTGGGCGACACGCTGGCGCGTGAGTTCATCGCCGCCAAGCGCGACGAGCACACCGCCTACGCGCGTCACGTCAGCGACTGGGAATTGCAGCGCTACGTGACGGCGTTCTGATGACCACCGAGCCACTTGCACCATGAGCACGGTCCTGTCTGCGCCAACCCGCGTCATCGACTCCCACACCGGCGGGGAGCCGACGCGCTGTGTCATCAGCGGCGGGCCGGATCTTGGCGGCGGCACGCTGGGCGAGCGACGGCAGCGTTTTCGCGACGTGCACGATGCGTGGCGCCGCGCCTTGGTCTGCGAGCCGCGCGGCTCCGACGTGGTGGTCGGTGCGCTGTTGTGCGCCCCGCTGGACGCCTCGAGTGCCTGCGGCGTGATCTTCTTCAACAACGTGGGCACCATCGGCATGTGCGGCCACGGCACCCTCGGCGTGATCGCCACGCTCGCGCACCTGGGCCGCATCGCGCCCGGTGATCACCGCATCGAAACGCCGGTCGGCACGGTCACGGCAACCCTGCATGGCGATGGCTCGGCCAGCATCGCCAATGTGCCCTCCTATCGGCACGCCACGCGGGTGGCCGTCGAAGTGGCTGGCCACGGCGTCGTCCACGGCGACGTGGCGTGGGGCGGCAACTGGTTCTTCCTCTGCGACGACCATGGCCAGACGCTCGCCGCGAGCGCCGTCGGCAAGCTGACCGCGTTCGCATCGCGCGTGCGCGAGGCCCTGCAGCGGCACGCGGTGACCGGGCGCGATGGTGCCGACATCGACCACATCGAACTGGTCGGCCCGGCTGCCGACGCGGCCAACCATGCGCGCAACTTCGTCCTCTGTCCCGGCGGCGCGTACGACCGCTCACCCTGCGGCACCGGCACCAGCGCGAAGCTCGCCTGCCTGGCG
>JANOKY010000531.1:0-2389 GCA_031419635.1 Burkholderiales bacterium
ATATTCAGGCCCCAGTCGGCGATCGGCCCGAGCTTGGGCGACAGGCCGAAGAAGACCAGCAGCATGTCCAGCGGCACGACGCGCGTGACGCCGTCGCCGCCGGTGACCTTGACCGCGCTGAGCCGGCCGTCGCGCTCGTCGATGCCGGTGATCTGGCCGACGATGAACTGCATCTCATAGGCCTCGCACATCTCCTTCATGCGCGCCACGCTGGCTGGCGCCGCCTTGAAGCCGTCGCGCCGGTGCAGCAGGATCACGCTCTCGGCCTTGTGCGGACCTTCCTGGACGAAGTTGAGCGACCAGTCCAGGGCCGAGTCGCCGCCGCCGACGATGACCAGGTTCTTGCCCGCAAACTGCACCGGGTTGCGCACCCGGTAATGCAGTTGCGTGCCGTCGAATTTTTCCAGGCCCTCGACCTTGAGCAGGCGCGGCTGGAAAGAGCCCACGCCACCGGCGATGAAGATCGTCTTGGTGATGAAGCGCGTGCCCTTGCTGGTAGCCACATCGAAGCGGCCGTCGTCGCGGCGCGCCACTTCGCTCACCTCCTGCCCGAGATGAAAGCACGCGCCGAAGGGCTCGATCTGCTTCAACAGGTTGTCGGTCAGCTCCTTGCCGGTACACACCGGCACGGCCGGGATGTCGTAGATCGGCTTGTCGGGGTAGAGCTCGATGCACTGCCCGCCCGGGTAGGCCAGCGAGTCGACGATGTGGCACTTGATCTCGAGCAGGCCCAGCTCGAACACCTGGAACAGGCCGACCGGCCCGGCGCCGACGATCAGCGCATCGGTTTCGATCGGCGCCGCGGCTTCGTTTGTCTGCAACTGCATCACTTGATCAATTGGTCGAGCTTGTCTTTCGTGTCTTTCCATTCATCGGCATCGGCCGGCGCGGGCTTGCGTTTGGTGATGCTCGGCCACTTCTTGGCCAGCTCGGCGTTGAGCTTGATGAAATGCAGTTGCTCTTGCGGCACATCCTCTTCGGGCAGGATCGCATTGACCGGGCACTCGGGGATGCACACGGCGCAGTCGATGCATTCGTCGGGGTCGATCGTCAGCATGTTCGGCCCCTCGCGAAAGCAATCGACGGGGCAGACATCGACACAGTCGGTGTACTTGCAGCGGATGCACGATTCGAGGACGACGTGGGTCATTGCGGTGTTTGTTTTGTGGCGGCGTGCGTTACCGCGCGGGCCGCAGGCCTGGGGCTCGCGGGCATCGATGCGGTGGGAGGCCGGGATTTTAAGGCTGCAACGGCGCCTCTTGCCGGGCCCGCCCTTGCGCTGCCGCGGGGATAGGCCGCAGCGACGGCGCAATCGGCGTGGCGCCGACCCCCACCGTCACCACCGTGGGCCGCCCGGCATGCAACACACCGGCCTCGGCCAAGGTCGCCACACGGTGATCGCTGGCCAACTGGTTGGGCCAACCGGCACGCGACACCACCTGCACCGCCGTCTCTGCCGGCCAGCCGGCTTGGCGCAGGCGGCGGCTGAGCGCGCCAAGCTGTCGGCCGGCCATGTAGAAGACTTCGGTGTCGGCGCTGCGCGTGGCTTGCAACTCGCCGGTCTTCGTCATCGCCGTGGTCAGGCTCACGCTGCGGCCGCTGCCGCGGCGCGTCAGCGGGCGCTGGGCGGCGGCGGCGGCTGCTATGGCGGCGGTGACCCCGGGCACGACTTCGGCGGCGATACCGGCTTCGGCCAGTGCTTGCAGTTCCTCTTCGAGGCGGCCGAACACGCTCGGGTCGCCGCCTTTCAGGCGCACCACCGCGCGGCCGCTTCGCGCATGGCGCACCAGCAGGGCATTGATCGCGATCTGGCGCGTCGAGTCGCAAAAGCCGCGCTTGCCGACATCGATCCAGCGTGCATGCGGCGCGACTTCGCGCAAGGCCGGGTCGGTGAGGGCGTCGAACAGCACCACCTCAGCGGCAGCCAGGCGCTGGGCACCGCGCACGGTGATCAGGTCGGCCGCGCCGGGGCCCGCGCCGATGAAGACCACCGGCTTCATGGCTGTAGCTCCTGCACCAGCAGCGCGCCACTGGTGCGATTGCTCGCCGCATCGACCACGATCAGCGCCCCGCCGACGCGGTTGTCGGCGTAGCGCTGAAGCGGCAGCGGCTGCTGGGTTTCGATCACCACGCGGCCGATCTCGTTGACCGCGAGTTGGTGCGCATCGGGTGGCTCCAGCGTGTGGATGTCCAGCACATGTTCGATCGCCGCGATGCGCCCTTGCACCCAGCGGTTGCCGTGGCGCAGCCAGTATTTGCGCCCGATCGCCGCCGGCTCGGTGTCGAGCCAGGCCAGGGTGGCGGTGAAGCGCTGCGTGGCTTGCAGCGTGCCCGGCGCGCCGATCCAGTCGCCGCGCGAGACATCGAGCTGGCGGTCGAGCACCAGGCC
>JANOKY010000532.1:0-6971 GCA_031419635.1 Burkholderiales bacterium
GCGGCTTCCAGCCCGACATGAAGAGTGCCGGCATCGGCCTGAGCCTGATCGGCGGCGTGGCCGTGCTGGTCTGGCTCGGCAGCGGCGTGTTCATCGTCCAGGAAGGCTGGCAGGCGGTGGTGACCTCGTTCGGCCGCTACACCCAGACGCGCGACGCCGGCATCCAGTTCCGCTGGCCGTACCCGTTCCAGGCCCACGAGACGGTGGCGGTGACGCAGTTGCGTTCGGCCGAAGTCGGCCGCAACACGGTGGCGCCGTCGACCGGCCTGCGCGACTCGTCGATGCTGAGCGAAGACGAGAACATCGTCGACATCCGCTTCACCGTGCAGTACCGGCTCAAAGATGCACGCGCCTACCTGTTCGAGAACCGCAACCCCGAAGAGGCGGTGATCCAGGCCAGCGAAACCGCGGTGCGCGAGATCGTCGGCCGCAGCAAGGTCGACCAGGTGCTGTACGAGCAGCGCGACGCCATCGCCGCCGACTTGGTCAAGTCGATCCAGGTCCAGCTCGACCGCCTCAATGCCGGCATCGTCATTGCCAACGTCAACGTGCAGAACGTGCAGGTGCCCGAGCAGGTGCAGGCCGCGTTCAATGACGCCGTCAAGGCCACCGCCGACCGCGACCGCTTCAAAAACGAAGGCCAGGCCTACGCCGCCGATGTGATCCCGAAGGCGCAGGGCACGGCCTCGCGGCTGAAGGAGCAGGCCGAGGGCTACCGTGCGCGCGTGATCGCCGAGGCCGAAGGCGATGCTCAGCGCTTCCGCTCGGTGCTGGCCGAATACCAGAAGGCGCCGCAGGTCACCCGAGACCGCCTCTACCTCGAAACGATGCAGTCGGTGTACAGCAACGTCAGCAAGGTGCTGGTCGACAGCCGCAGCAACTCGAACCTGCTGTACCTGCCGCTGGACAAGTTGATGCAGCAGGCCGCCGCGGCGACGCCCGCCGCTACGGCGCCCGTGTCGGTGCCGACACCCGAATCGCCTGCGGCGGCCGGCGCCGACGCGCGCTCACGCGACGGCGCGCGCACCCGCGACCGTGACGGACGCTAGGACTGGGAGAACAAGAACATGAACCGCTTTGCCGTCATGGCTGTCAGCGCGCTGCTCGTGCTGATGATCGCCGCCTCCACCCTCTTTATCGTCGACCAGCGCCAGGTGGCGGTGGTTTATGCGCTGGGTGAGATCAAGGAAGTCATCACCGAACCGGGGCTGAAGGTCAAGCTGCCGCCGCCATTCCAGAACGTGGTCTTCCTCGACAAGCGCATCCAGACCCTGGACAGCCCCGAGACGCGGCCGATCTTCACGGCCGAGAAGAAGAGCCTGATCATCGACTGGCTGGTCAAGTGGCGCATCTCCGAGCCGCGCCAGTTCATCCGCAACAACGGCGTCGACCTGCGCAACCTCGAGAACCGCCTGGCCCCGGTGGTTCAGGCCGCGTTCAACGAGGTCGTGACCCGGCGCACCGTCAGCGGCATGCTGTCGAGCGAGCGCGAGAAGGTGATGCAGGATGTGCGCAGCCGCCTGGCCGATGACAGCAAGGCCTTCGGCATCGAAATCGTCGATGTCCGCGTCAAGCGCGTCGACTTCGTCGCCGACATCACCGACTCGGTCTACCGGCGCATGCAGTCCGAACGCAACCGCGTCGCCAACGAGTTGCGCGCGCAGGGTGGCGCCGAATCGGAGAAGATCCGCGCCGACGCCGACCGCCAGCGCGAAGTGATCGTCGCCGAGGCCTACCGCGATGCGCAGAAGGTCAAGGGCGAGGGCGATGCCAAGGCCTCGGCGCTGTACGCCGAAGCCTTCGGCCGTGACCCCAACTTTGCTCAGTTCTATCGCAGCCTCGAGGCCTACCGGGCGAGCTTTCGCAACCGCAGCGACGTGATGGTGCTCGACCCGAGCAGCGACTTCTTCCGTGCCATGCGCAACGGCGGCGCGGCACCCGCGGCGGCGGCGGCGAAGAAGTAGCCAGCGTCGCGCGGCGATGGGCGATGTGTTGCTCGGCGCTCTGGCGCTGATGCTGGTGGCCGAGGGCCTGCTGCCCTTCCTCAGCCCCGCCACCTGGCGCCAAATGTTCGAGCGCGCCACGCGCATGAGCGATGGGCAGATCCGTTTCGTCGGCCTGCTCAGCCTGGTGGCCGGGCTGGTGCTGCTGGCGATCTGGAAGGCGTAGCGGTCGAAGGCGGACGAAGGCGGTCGGTACAATGCCGCTTTCAACAACGCTGCGTTTTCTCCCATGTCGCGTGCGTGGCTGTTGCCCGAGCAGATTGCCGATGTATTGCCCAGCCAGGCCCGGCGTATCGAGGAGCTTCGGCGCACCTTGATCGACGGCGCCCGCAGTTACGGCTTCGAGCTGGTGATGCCGCCGCTGCTCGAACACCTCGAGTCGCTGTTGTCGGGCACCGGGCATGCGCTGGATTTGAAGACTTTCAAGCTGGTCGACCAGTTGTCGGGTCGCACCCTCGGTTTGCGCGCCGACACCACGCCGCAGGTGGCACGCATCGATGCGCATTTGCTCAACCGCCAGGGTGTCGCCCGCCTTTGCTATTGCGGCCCGGTGCTGCACACCCGCGCCGACAACGCGCAGGGCACGCGCGAGCCGCTGCAGTTCGGCGCCGAAATCTACGGCCACAGCGGCTTGGAGGCCGACCTCGAGGTCATCGACCTGGCCCTTGACGGCCTGCGAGCCGCCGGTGTTGACGACGTGCTGCTCGACCTCGGCGATGCGCGCATCGTGCGCGCGGTGCTCGACGGCTTGGTGGCCGATGAAGCGGTGATCGAGGCGTTGGCGCGCAAGGACGGCGCGGCGCTGGCCGAGCTGTCGCAAGCCATGCCGGTGCCGCTGCAGCAAGGCCTGGCCGCGCTGCTGCGGCTGTATGGTGGCGCCGAGGTGTTGGACGCGGCGCGCGTGGCCTTGCCCGCGCAGGCCAACATCCAGCGCGCACTCGACGACCTGGCGTGGCTGGCCAGCCATGTGCAGCTTGCGCACCCCGGCGTGCGCATCGGCTTCGACCTGGCCGACATCAGCGGCTACGCCTACTACAGCGGCGCGCGGTTCTCGATCTATGGCGCGGCGGCCAACGCCGCGCTGGCGCGTGGCGGGCGCTACGACGAGGTCGGTGCGGTGTTTGGCCGCAACCGGCCGGCGGTGGGCTTCAGCCTGGACGTCAAGGCCCTCGTGCAGGCGGCCGCGGAGCAGCCGGCCATGGCCGCGATCCGTGCGCCCTGGGGCGAGGACGCTGCCTTGCGCGCGGCCGTGCGCCGGCTGCGCGAGCAGGGCCACATGGTGGTCTGCACGCTGCCGGGCCATGAACATGAAGCGCAGGAGTACGACTGCGACCGCGAGCTGATCGAAGTCGGCGGCCAATGGATCCTGCGTGCCCTCTGAATACGAATTTAGAACCGGAAACTTCAACACCATGCAAGCAAGCACCGGCCACGGCCGCAACGTCGTCGTCGTCGGCACCCAGTGGGGCGACGAAGGCAAGGGCAAGGTCGTCGACTGGCTGACCGATCATGCCCAAGGCGTGGTGCGTTTCCAGGGCGGCCACAACGCCGGCCACACCCTCGTCATCAAAGGCGTGAAGACGGCGCTGCAACTGATCCCCAGCGGCATCATGCGCGACGGCGTGGCCTGCTACATCGGCAACGGCGTGGTCGTCGATCCTTCGCACCTGCTGATTGAGATCGAGCGGCTGGAAAAGATCGGCGTCGAGGTCCGCTCGCGTTTGTTCATCAGCGAATCCTGCCCGCTGATCCTGCCGTTCCATGTCGAGGTCGACAAGGCCCGAGAGGCGCTGCGTGAAAGCAGCGGCGCCGGCAAGATCGGCACCACCGGCAAGGGCATCGGCCCGGCCTACGAAGACAAGGTGGCGCGGCGTGCGCTGCGGGTGCAGGACCTGAAACACCCGGATCGTTTCGCGAAGAAGCTGCGCGAGCTGGTCGAGCTGCACAACTTCGCCCTCGGCGGCTACCTGAAGTCCGAACCGCTCGACTACCAGCCGATTTTCGACCATGCGATGACTGTCGCCGAGCCTTTGAAGCCGATGCTGGCCGACGTGGGCTACCGTATCCACAGCGCCCACCGCGCCGGCGCCAACCTGCTGTTCGAAGGTGCGCAGGGGACCCTGCTCGACATCGACCATGGCACCTACCCGTATGTCACCTCGAGCAACTGCGTGGCCGGCAACGCCGCTGCCGGTGCCGGTGTCGGGCCGGGCCTGTTGCACTACATCCTGGGCATCACCAAGGCCTACACCACCCGCGTCGGCTCGGGGCCGTTCCCGACCGAGCTGCCAATGGATGTGCCGGGCACGGTGGGCCACCACCTGTCGACCGTCGGCCAGGAGCGTGGCACCGTCACCGGCCGCCCGCGGCGCTGCGGCTGGCTCGACGCCGCGGCGCTGAAACGCTCGATGATCATCAACGGCATCTCGGGCGTGTGCATCACCAAGCTCGATGTGCTCGACGGCCTGCCCGAGATCAAGATCTGCGTCGGCTACGAATTGCGCGGTCAGCGCATCGACATCCTGCCGCTCGACGCCGACGACATCGTCGCCTGCCAGCCGATCTACGAGACCTTCGCCGGTTGGAGCGAGCCCACCGTGGGCCTGACGCAGTGGGATCAGTTGCCACTCAACGCGCGGCGCTACCTCGAGCGCGTGCAGCAGTGCATGGAGGCGCCGATCGACATGGTCTCCACCGGCCCCGACCGCGAGCAGACGATTCTCTTGCGCCACCCCTACAAGACTTGAGGAGACCGAACCGATGCTCACCGACGACGGCAAACACCTCTATGTCTCGTGGGACGAGTACCACATGCTGATCGAGCGCCTGGCGCTCAAAGTGGCGCACTCAGGCTGGGCCTTCGACCAGATCCTGTGCCTGGCGCGCGGCGGCATGCGCCCGGGCGACGTGCTGTCGCGCGTGTTCGACAAGCCGCTGGCGATCATGAGCACCAGCTCGTACCGCGCCGAGGCCGGCACCATCCAGGGCCGGCTGGATCTGGCCAAGTACATCACCCTGCCCAAGGGCGAACTCGCGGGCCGCGTGCTGCTGGTCGACGACCTGGCCGACTCGGGCGTGACGCTGCGCGCGGTGGTCGATCGGCTGCGCGGCATGCCGTCGATCGCCGAGTTGCGCTCTGCCGTGCTCTGGACCAAAGGCGCGTCGAGCTACACGCCCGACTACTTCGTCGAACACCTGCCCACCAGCCCGTGGATCCACCAGCCGTTCGAGGAATACGACAACCTTCGGCCGGACGCCTTGGCAAAGAAATTCTCGATCTAGATGACAGCCCCAAGCTCGTTTCACTCGCGCCCCCCGAGGGGAGCACAGGCCGCTTGGGGCGGCCCTGCGCTGGCCTGAGGCCCGCAAAAAAGAAGGG
The DNA here is from genome assembly GCA_031419635.1 of Burkholderiales bacterium. GTDB lineage: Bacteria > Pseudomonadota > Gammaproteobacteria > Burkholderiales > Burkholderiaceae_C > CADEEN01. The sequence continues at coordinate 5,383 of JANOKY010000532.1, forward strand.
CCTGCACAAAGTGCAGACCCGCTGTCCGTCTCTACGTTTGGTGCCCAGAAGAGGACTCGAACCTCCACGGAGTTACCCGCTAGTACCTGAAACTAGTGCGTCTACCAATTCCGCCATCTGGGCATCTCAGGAAGAAAGATTTTATCATCAAAAACATTGTCTCCCAGACGCCCCCCGTGCTCGGCGCCGCTCTGATGAGCGAAGTCGAAGGCACCGTGCAAGGCCACCGCGACGGCCATGGCTTCGTCACCCGCGAAGACCGCAGCGCCACCGACATCTACCTCTCTCCGCAGGAAATGCGCGCCGTTCTGCACCGTGACCGCGTGCGCGTGCGCATCGTTCGCTACGACCGCCGCGGCCGGCCCGAAGGCCATGTGCTCGACATCCTCGAGCGGCGCAAGTCGCCGATCATCGGCCGGCTTCTCCATGAGAACGGCATCTGGCTCGTCGCCCCCGAAGACAAACGCTATGCCCAGGACATCCTGGTCCCGAAGAACGCCACTGCCAATGCGCAGGCCGGCCAGGTGGTCGCAGTTGAGCTCACCGAGCCGGCGTCGATGTTTTCGCAACCGGTGGGCCGTGTGGCCGAGGTGCTCGGCGAGATCGACGACCCCGGCATGGAGATCGAAATCGCGGTGCGCAAGTACGAAGTGCCGCACCGCTTCTCGGCCGAAACCGTGGCCCAGGCCGCGGCGCTGCCGGAGACCTTGCGCGCCGCCGATCGCAAGCACCGTGTCGACCTGACCGATGTGGCCCTGGTCACCATCGACGGCGAAGACGCGCGCGACTTCGACGACGCGGTGTATTGCGAGCCGCTCGAATCGGGCCGCGGCCGCAGCAAGACGACCGGCTGGCGCCTGATCGTGGCGATTGCCGATGTCAGCCATTACGTCAAGCCCGGCGAGCCGCTCGACGAAGACGCCTACGAGCGCGCCACCTCGGTCTACTTTCCGCGCCGCGTGATCCCGATGCTGCCGGAAAAACTCTCCAACGGCCTGTGCTCGCTCAACCCCGGCCAAGACCGCCTGTCGATGGTCTGCGACATGGTCGTCAGTTCGCAGGGCGAGATCGAGGCTTACCAGTTCTACCCGGCCGTCATCCACTCGCAGGCGCGCTTCACCTACACCGAGGTCGCCGCGATCCTGGCCAACACCCGCGGGCCCGAAGCGGCACGGCATGTCGAGCTGGTGCCGCACCTGGTGCACTTGCACGAGGTCTACCGTGCCCTGCTCAAGCAGCGCAGCCAGCGCGGTGCGATCGATTTCGAGACGACGGAAACGCAGATCGTCTGCGACGCCAACGGCCGCATCGAAAAGATCATCCCGCGCACGCGCAACGAGGCGCACCGGCTGATCGAAGAGGCGATGCTCGCCGCCAACGTCTGCTCGGCCGACTTCATCGCCCTGGCTAAACACCCGGCGCTGTACCGTGTGCACGAGGGCCCGACACCGGAGAAGAAGGTCACGTTGCAGAACTACCTCAAGGCCCTCGGCCTGGGCCACACGGTCAGCGATGATCCCAAGCCGCGCGAGTTCCAGGCCATCGCCGACGCCACCAAGGACCGGCCCGACGCGCTGCAGATCCACACC
>JANOKY010000533.1:0-5063 GCA_031419635.1 Burkholderiales bacterium
CCCTATGTGGCGCTGGCCGCCACGCTGGCCTGCGGCTACCTCGGCATCAAGAACCACATCGAGCCCTCGCCCGAGTGCAAAGGCGATGCCTACCTGGGTGACTTTCAACTGCCGCGCAGCCTGGGCGAAGCCCTCGAGCTGCTGCGCAACGAAAGAGATCTGGCCGAGGTGCTCGGCCCTTCCTTCGTGACCGTCTACACCGAAGTCAAGGAGAGCGAGTACGCCGAATTCAGGAAGGTGATTTCGCCGTGGGAACGCGAGCATTTGCTGCTCCACGTTTGAGGAAGAGACGATGACGACCCGCACCACCCAGCAATGGCAGGCCGCCGACGCGGCGCATTTCCTGCACCCGTTCACCGACTTCCAGGCCCTGGCCAGGAAGGGTTCGCGCGTGATCACGCGTGCCGACAACATCTATCTCTGGGTCAGCGACGGCCACAAGATCCTCGATGCGATGAGCGGCCTGTGGTTCGTCAATGTCGGCTCTGGACAGCAGGCCTTGATCGATGCCGCGACGCGCCAGAAGAAGGAGCTGCCGTTCTACAACGCCTTCTTCCAGACAGCCACGCCACCGGCCATCGAGCTGGCCGAATTGCTGGCCGAGATTTCGCCGCCGCAGTTCCAGCATGTCTTCTTTTCCGTCTCGGGATCGGAGGGCAACGACACCGTGGTGCGGATGGTGCGGCGCTACTGGGACATCCTGGGCCAGCCCGAGCGGCAGGTCATCATCAGCCGCAAGAACGCGTACCACGGCTCGACGATGGCGGGGGCCTCGCTCGGCGGCATGAGCGGCATGCACGCACAGGGCGGGCTGCCGATTCCGGGCATCGTGCATATCGAGCAGCCGTACTGGTTCGAGAACGCACCAGCCGGGATGTCGCGAGATGCGTTTGGTTTGCTCGCCGCGAGCTGGCTCGACGACAAGATCAAGGAACTCGGTGCCGACAAAGTGGCCGCCTTCATCGGCGAGCCGATCCAGGGCGCCGGCGGCGTGATCATTCCGCCCGCCACCTACTGGCCCGAGATCCAGCGCATCTGCGACAAGCACGGCATCCTGCTGGTCAGCGACGAGGTCATCACCGGCTTCGGCCGCACAGGCCACTGGTTCGGCTGCGAAACGATGGGCTTCCAGCCCGACCTGATGACCTTCGCCAAGGGCGTCACCAGCGGCTACATCCCGCTGGGCGGCGTGATGGTCGGGCAGCGCGTGGCCAAAGTGCTGATCGAACAGGGCGGAGAGTTCAACCACGGCTACACCTACTCGGGCCACCCGGTGGCGTGCGCGGTGGCGATTGCCAACATCAAACTGATCCGCGAACTGGGCCTGGTCGAGCGCGTGCACGACGAGCTTGGTCCCTACCTTGCTAGAGCCTTCGAGCAGTTGAAGGAGCACCCGCTGGTGGGCGAAGCACAGACCTGCGGCTTGATGGGCGCGCTGTTGTTGGTGAAAGACAAGACCGGCAACGGCGGCCGCGGCACGCCGTTCGCTTCTGATCTCGAGGTCGGCATGCTTTGCCGCGGCCATTGCTTCGGCAACGGCCTGATCATGCGCGCCGTCGGCGACCGCATGATCATCGCGCCGCCGCTGGTGATCACCCGTGCGCAGATCGACGAGATGGTGGCGCTGATCCACCGCTGCCTGGACCTGACCCTGGCCGACCTGCGTGCACGCTGAGCACTAGCCCCAATTCAAAAGTACCCGTTCGTCCCTAGACTGCGCGTCTGACAGATTTCCTCTTCTTTCCACCTGGAGGTTTTTGCATCATGGTCAAACCGTTCTCGTTGCACTCGATCGGCATGCTCAGTGCACTGTCACTGGCGTTGGTGTCCCAAGGCCTGCGCGCCCAGGAGGAAGAAAAAGTCCTCAACATCTACAACTGGTCGGACTACATCGCCGAAGACACGATCAAGAACTTCGAGAAGGAAACCGGCATCAAGGTCCGCTACGACAACTTCGACAACAACGAAATCGTCCATGCCAAATTGGTGGTCGGCAAGACCGGCTACGACGTTGTTGTGCCCTCGAGCAACTGGGCCAAGCTACAGATCGACGGCGGCCTGCTGCGCAAGCTCGACAAGGCGCAGATTCCGAACCTGAAGAACCTCGACCCCGCGGTGCAGGCGCAGTTGGCGCGCATGGACCCGGGCAACGAGTACATGGTCAACTGGCTGTGGGGCTTCACCACGGTGGGCATCAATGTCGACAAGGTCAAGGCCGCGCTGGGCAGTACACCCATGCCCGACAACGCCTGGGACCTGGTCTTCAAGCCCGAGTACATCAGCAAGATGAAGGGCTGCGGCGTGGCCTTCCTCGACTCGGCCACGGAAGTCGTGCCGGCCGCCCTGCACTACCTGGGCAAGCCTTCGTTCAGCAAGAACCCGTCGGACTACACCGCGGCCACCAACCTGCTCAAGACGGTGCGCCCGTATGTCACGCTGTTCAGCTCGTCGGGCTACATCAACGACATGGCCAACGGCTCGATCTGCCTGGCGCTGGGCTGGTCGGGCGACGTCAACATCGCGCGCCAGCGCGCCATCGAAGGCAAGACCGGGCAGAACCTGCAGGCCCTGATCCCGAAGACCGGCGGCCTGCTGTTCTTCGACTCGATGGTCATTCCCGCCGACGCCGCGCACCCGGGCAACGCGCACAAGTGGATCAACTACATCCTGCGCCCGGAGGTCTCGGCCAGCCTGACCAACAAGGTTTTCTACGCCAACCCGACGCTGGCCTCCAAGCAGTTCGTCAAGCCCGAAGTGGCCAACAACCCGACCGTGTTCCTGCCGCCGGCCGACCTGAAGAACATGATGCCGCCGGATTCCCTGTCCAACGACCTGCGCCGCCTGATGACGCGCACCTATACCGGGTTCAAGACGGGACTCTGAGGTGACACCCGCTTCACGCCGGGCGGCGCCTTGCCCCCAAGCGGATTCCCGATTGGCGATCAAGCACGGCCTGCACCGCCGCACGCATTTGAATTGCTCCCTCTCCCGTTGGGAGAAGGCAGGGGTGGGGGCTGGCAGTGGCGCCATATCAACGACTGCCGATTGCCTGCACACGCCCGGCCTCACATTGCGCCAGGGGCCACTGACATGACGGCGTTTCTGCAGATCCAGGACGTCGTCAAGGACTTCGGCGGCCACCTGGCCGTCAACCATGTCAGCCTGGACATCGCCAAGGGCGAGATCTTCGCGCTGCTTGGTTCCTCGGGTTGCGGCAAGAGCACGCTGCTGCGCATGCTGGCGGGGTTCGAGACACCGACCTCGGGCCGCATCACGCTCGATGGCGTCGATCTGGCCAGCATGCCGCCGTACCAGCGGCCGATGAACATGATGTTCCAGAGCTATGCGCTCTTTCCGCACCTCACCGTCTGGGACAACATCGCCTTCGGCCTGCGCCGCGAGGGCCAAGCCCGCGACAAGGTGGCAGCGCGCGTCGAGGCGATGTTGAAGCTGGTGCAGCTCGGCAAGTACGCCAAGCGCAAACCGCACCAGCTCTCAGGTGGCCAGCAGCAGCGCGTGGCGCTGGCGCGCAGCCTGGCCAAGCAGCCGCAACTGCTGCTGCTCGATGAGCCGCTCGGTGCGCTGGACAAGAAGCTGCGCGAGGAGACGCAGATCGAGCTGGTCAACATCATCGAGCAGGTCGGCGTGACCTGCGTGATGGTCACGCACGACCAGGAAGAAGCCATGACCATGGCCTCGCGCATCGCGGTGATGAGCGAAGGCAGCTTCCTGCAGGTCGGTGCGCCGGCCGATATCTACGAAACGCCGGCCACCCGCTTCGTTGCTGACTTCATCGGCAACGTCAACCTGATGGACGGCACGCTGGCGCAAGACTGGCCCGACCACGTCATCATCGACTGCCCCGACTGCCAGCATTACGTCGGCCACGGCATCACCGGCACCGAAGGCATGGCGGTGTCGGTGGCATTGCGGCCGGAGAAGATCGCGCTGACGCGCGAGGCGCCGGCCGACGCCGCATTCAACGCCGTGCAGGGCACCGTCAAGGAGATGTCGTACTTAGGCAGCTTAACGGTCTATAACCAGACCCATTCCAGCGGCGCGATGCTCAAGGTGAGCCAGGCCAACACCCAGCGCCACCGCGACGATGCGCTGACCTGGGGCGACCGCGCCTGGGCCCAATGGTCGCCTTCGGCACATGTCGTGCTGACTGCGTGATGCGAATGTTCAAGCGCCTGCGCACGCTGGCCACCGGCCGCACCGCCGTCATCGGCGTGCCCTACCTGTGGTTGCTGGCGTTCTTTCTGCTGCCGTTCCTGATCGTCGCGCGCATCAGCGTGTCGGAGATGGAGAACGTGGCCTTCAAGGACCTGCTCGCCTTCAAGGACGGGTTGCTGCAACTGACGCTCAAGTTCAGCGGCTACCAGTTCATCGGCCAGGATCCGCTGTACTTCGACACCTACCTGCGCAGCGTCAAGTACGCCGCCGCGACCACCGTGCTGTGCCTGGCCATCGGCTACCCGTTCGCCTACTTCATGGCCCGCGCCCGGGCCACCGTGCAGCCGGCCTTGTTGATGCTCGTGATGTTGCCGTTCTGGACCTCCTTCCTGCTGCGCGTGTACGCGTGGAAGGGTCTGCTCAGCGAAGGCGGCTGGGACGAGCAGGTGATCCTCGGCCTGGGCCTGGACCATTGGCTGCTGCGGGCCGACTTGATCGAAGCCCCGGGCCGGCTGATGAACACGCCCTTCTCGCTGGTGCTGGGCATGACCTACACCTACCTGCCCTTCATGGTCTTGCCGCTGTACGCCAACCTGGCCAAGATGGACCTGCGGCTGCTCGAAGCGGCGGCCGATCTGGGCGCCAGTGCCTGGGTCGCGTTCTGGAAGATCACCGTGCCGCTGTCCAAGGCCGGCATCATCGCCGGCTCGATGCTGGTCTTCATCCCCTGCATCGGCGAGTTCGTGATTCCCGAACTGCTCGGTGGGCCGCGCACGCTGATGATCGGCCGCGTGATGTGGGACGAGTTCTTTTCCAACAACGACTGGCCGATGGCCGCCAGCGTGGCCGTCGTGATGGTGCTGCTGATCATCGTGCCGCTGGCGGTG
>JANOKY010000534.1:0-3561 GCA_031419635.1 Burkholderiales bacterium
GGCCTTCAGCGGCTGAAGAGCGATGGCCCTGCCGCCCGTCGACCGTCTGCTGCAGCGCGACAACCGTGCGCTGCTGAAAAAGCTCGCCGTCATCGCGGTGGCGATGTTCGGCTTCGGCTATGCGCTGGTGCCGCTGTACAAATCGATCTGCGAAGCGCTGGGCATCAACGTGCTGTCGCTGGCCGAGCAGCGAATTGCCACGGGCAATTGGTCGGGTCGAAAGACCAGCACCAACACGCAGGTTGACCTGTCGCGAACGATCACCGTCGAGTTCGACGCCAACGCCCGCGGCCCGTTCGACTTCAAGCCGGCCGCGCGCTCGCTGCAAGTGCATCCTGGCGAATTGACGACGGTGATGTACGAGTTCCGCAATACACAGACCCGCCGCCTGGCCGCGCAGGCGATTCCGAGCTACGCACCCAAGCAGGCGATGGCCTACTTCAACAAGCTCGAGTGCTTCTGCTTCAACGAATACACGCTGGCGCCGGGCGAAAGCAAACAGTGGCCGGTGGTCTTCGTCATCGACCCGCGGCTGCCGAAGGACGTGACCACGATCACGCTGTCGTACACCTTCTTCGAGGTGAGAGGCAAGAGTGCCACTGATGCAGCGCTGGGCAAGGTCGCGGCGAAGGCCGCAGAGGTGACACTGTGACCAAGCCGCGCGGCGCGATCGTGCGCACCTTCAAGGCGGTGGCCTGGTCTTTCTTCGGCGTGCGCCAGGCCAGCGAGTACGAAAAGGATGTCGCCCAGTTGAACCCGCTGCATGTCATCGCTGCCGGCATCGTTGCCGCGGCGCTGTTCGTGCTGGCGCTGGTGCTGCTGGTGCAATGGGTGGTCGGCAGCGGCGTGGCCGCCTGACGCCCGACAAGCAATTCATTTGAGATCGAGGAGAGCACATCACATGTCCGCAGCGACACACCAACCCGGGGCCGCGCCCTACTATTTCGTGCCTGCACCGTCGCGCCATCCGGCGATGGCGGCCACCGCGCTGCTGTGCATCATTTTCGGCGCTGGCCAATGGGTCAACGGCAACTCGCCATTCAAGTGGCTGGTGCTGGCCGGCTTCGCGATCTTGTTCGTGGTGCTGTTCCAGTGGTTCCGCGACGCCATCGGCGAGAGCGAGGGCGGCCGCTACGGCCATCGTGTCGATGTCTCCTTCCGCTGGAGCATGAGCTGGTTCATCTTCTCGGAGGTGATGTTCTTCGCCGCCTTCTTCGGCGCGCTCTACTGGGTCCGGGCCCATGCGCTGCCGATGCTCGGCAACCTCGACCACCAGATCCTGTGGCCCGACTTCAAGGCCGTCTGGCCGAGTGCCGGCCCCGGCATCACCGCTTCACCCGCCGGCACCACTGAGCCCTTCACGACGATGGGCCCGTGGCCGATCCCGACCATCAACACCGCGCTGCTGCTGTCCTCGGGCGTGACGCTGACGATCGCCCACCACGCCCTGCTGGCCGGCCAGCGCGGCAAGACGATCGCATGGATGTGGATCACCGTGATCCTGGGCGCCACCTTCCTCGGCTTTCAGGCCTACGAGTACGCCCATGCCTACAGCGAGTTGAACCTGAAGCTCAGCTCGGGCATCTACGGCTCGACCTTTTTCATGCTCACCGGATTCCACGGCTTTCACGTCTTCGTCGGCATGACGATGCTGCTGGTGATCACGCTGCGCATCATGAAGGGCCACTTCACGCCATCGCACCACTTCGGCTTCGAAGGCGCGGCCTGGTACTGGCACTTCGTCGACGTGGTCTGGCTCGGCCTGTACGTCGTTGTGTACTGGATGTGATGGGTTGGCTCCCTCCCCGGTTGGGGGAGGGTCGGGGTAGGGGCCGCGCGCTGCCCCATCCCAGCCTTCCCCCAACGGGGGAAGGGGCCATGCGGCGGTGCGGCGGTGCGGCTGCGGCGTTACTGACCGACCGGGATGCCGCGCGGCACGATCCAGCCCATCTTCCAGGCCAGCAGGATGAACAGGAACAGCGCCACCGACAGCGCCACGCGAAGCGCCAGCGCCCGCGCCATGCGTTTGTCAGTTGGCTTGTCGCTCGCGCCATCGTCTGGCTTGCGCAGCATGAACACACCGGCACTGGCCAACGCGCCGAGCACGGCGATCAGCGCGACGATGATGACGAATTTCATGTGCGATTCTCGCATCGCGAGGGTCTTGTGCTGAGCGCGCGGCAGCGCTGGTGGCTGGTCACCGCCGCCGCGCTGGCCGGGGCGCTGCTGACGGCGCGCCTGGGCTGGTGGCAGCTCGACCGCGCCGCACAGAAGACGGCCCTGCAAGCGACGCTCGAAGCCCGCGCGCAACTGCCGCCGATCGACAGCGCGGCGTCCCTGGCCAGCAGCGCCGCGGCGGCGCAGATGCAGCACCACCGTCCCGTGCGCTTAGTCGGCCGCTGGTCGGCCGCGCGCACCGTTTACCTCGACAACCGCCAGATGAACGGCCGCACCGGCTTTTACGTCGTCACGCCGCTGTTGCTCGGTGATGGCACGGCGGTGCTGGTGCAGCGCGGCTGGTTGCCGCGCGACTTCGAGCAACGCAGCCGCATCGCGGCCGTGCCCACGGCTGACGGCGAGTTGCTGGTGCAGGGCCGCATTGCCCCGCCGCCGTCGCGGTTGTATGAATTCAATGCCGGCGAGGCCGGCCGCATCCGGCAAAATCTCGACCTCGACGCCTTTGCCCGTGAAACCGGGCTGGCGCTGCGGCCGCTGTCGGTGCTGCTGGCCGAATCGCCCGCCAGCGCTGGCGACGGGTTGCAACGCGATTGGCCAGCGCCATCATTGGGAGTGGCCAAGAACCAAGGCTATGCGGCCCAGTGGTTCGCGATGTCGGCGTTGATCCTTGTCCTTTATGTCTGGTTCCAACTCATCCAACCCCGCCGCCGCGCCCGACGTTGAGCCGCTGCACCACACGGTGCATTCGATGCCGCGCGCCGATGTGGCGGCAGACGAGGCCCAGCGCCGCACCGCGCGTGGCCGCGCCAAGATGCTGCTGGTGCTGCTGGCCTGCGTCGCGCCGGTGGTCGCCTCGTACCTGAGCTTCTATGTGCTGCGCCCTGAAGGCCGCAGCAACTACGCCACCCTGATCGAGCCGTCGCGCGCGATCCCGGCGGCGCTGCCGCTGACCGACCTCGACGGCCGCACGGTCAGCGCCGCATCGTTGAAGGGCCAATGGCTGCTCGTCGTCGTCGGCCACGGCGCCTGCGACCGCGACTGCGAGCAGCGCCTGTTCATGCAGCGCCAGTTGCGCGAGATGGCCGGCCGCGAGCGCGATCGCATCGACAAGCTCTGGCTGGTGACCGACGACGCACCGATCGCGCCTGCGCTGCGCGCTGCGCTCGAAGCCGCGCCCGCCACCCAGGTGTTGCGCGTGCCGGCAGCGGCCTTGCAGCAATGGCTGGCGCCCGCAGGCGGCGAATCGCTCGAGTCGCACCTCTACGTGGTCGACCCGATGGGCCAGTGGATGATGCGCGCGCCGCCGCACGCCGACCCGGCCAAATTCAAGCGCGATATCGACAAGCTGCTGCGCGCCTCTTCGTTCTGGGATCGCCCGGGCAG
>JANOKY010000535.1:0-10308 GCA_031419635.1 Burkholderiales bacterium
CGGCGCCACGCTGCCGAAAGTCTTCTGCGTCAACTGGTTCCGCAAGGGCGCCGACGGCAAATTCGTCTGGCCCGGCTACGGCGAGAATATGCGCGTGCTGGCCTGGATGCTGGGCCGGGTGGCCGGCCAAGGCGGCGGCCAGGAGCACCTCTTCGGCACCAGCCCGCGCTACGACGACCTACTCTGGGACGGCCTGGATTTCAGCCGCGAGCAGTTCGCCAGCGTCATCGGTGTCGACCCCGCGGCCTGGCGCGACGAACTGGCCTTGCACACGGCCCTGTTCGAGCAACTCGCGCACCACCTGCCCGAGCCGCTGGTGGCCACCAAGGCGCGCCTCGAGGCTCTGCTGGGCGCCTGATCCGCTCAGCGCGCCTGTCGGGCTGCGATGCGGTCCAGACCTTCGGCCGCGGCGCGCAGGTCGGCCGCAAAGCCGGGTTGGGTGGATTCATAGTGCGCCGCTCGGGCGTAGAGCATCGCGGCGGTGTCGCTGGTGTGGTACTTCGGCGCCGATGAGGTGGCGCTGCGCAGCCAGGCCGTCCAGCGTTGCAGCAGTGGTCTGGCGCTGGCGCGAGGGCGGCTGAGCGTGGGGTTGTGGAGGATGGTGGCGTTGTTCATGATGACTTTTCGATCAATGCGTTGTCTGCTGCACCGCAGTATGGGGTAAACCCTAGATTCAAGAGTTTCAGAGTGGTTCCGTAGCCCTGCAATTTGCAGGACTACGGACCTGTTCTTCGACCATCGTGATATCGATGTTTAAGTTTTGTAAGGGATAAGTAGAGAGTGACTGCTCACAACGGAGCGTTGTTCGTGGCCGACAAACACACCAACCTGACGCGACAATCGCGCCATGAAACAGGATCTCACCGACGTCGAACTCGACGAACTCGACAGCTTGCTTCAAGCCACGCCCGAGCCATACCAGCCGCTCGACGTGCTGATGCTCGACGGCTACCTGGTTGGCCTGCTGGTGCAGCCACGCGTCGTCAGCCTGGACGACGCGCTGCCGTCGGTCTTCGACCTCGAAGGCCGCGCGCTCGGTGCCGACACCGACGTCGCTTGGCTCGCGCGCTGCCGCACCCTGATCGAACGCCGCCAGCTCGCGCTCAACGCGGCGATCAGCGAAGGCGGCTGGTTCGACCCGATGATCGTCGACACCGACCGCGAGCCGCCGGTGAGCGAGTACGAGCCGGTGCAGTCGCCGGTGTCGCGCGCGTTGCTGCCCTGGGCGGCGGGATTTCACTGGGCCCAGGAATGTTTTCCCGGGCTCGTCGATCTTGACGACGATGCGATCGCCAGCGCACTGGCGCGCATCTACCGCCACCTGCCGGCCGAGACCGACGAAGACCGCGAGATCGTTGCCGTGCTCGACCGCGAGCACCCGCTGGCCACGCTCGACGCCGGCATCGAAGATCTGGTGCTGGCCGCGGTCGACCTGTGGGACCTGACGCACCGCCAGCGCTTTCACGTCCAAACCATCCAGCGCGACGGCCCCAAGGTCGGCCGCAACGACCCCTGCCCCTGCGGCAGCGGCAAGAAGTTCAAGCTCTGCCACGGCAAGGTATGACAGACCCAAGCTCGCTGCGCTCGCGCCCCCAGAGACCGGCACGGTCCCCTTTGTGGCCCTTGGGAGCTCAGGCCGCTTGGGAGCGGCCCGGCGCTGGCCTGACGTGCCCATGAACATCCAGTTGCTGTCCGACCTGCACCTCGAAAGCGAAGCCTTCGAGCCCGCGCCGCAACCCGGCGCTGAACTGCTGGTGCTGGCCGGCGACATCGACGCCACCTGGCAGGGCTACGCGCGCTTTGCCGACTGGCCGGTGCCGGTGCTGGCCGTAGCCGGCAACCATGAGTTCGATGGCCGCGAGCTGGACACGGCCTGGCCCGCACTGCGCGCACATTGCGGGCACTTCGGCATCACCCTGCTGGAGCGCGACAGCGTCACCATCAAGTCGCGATCCGGACGGCGGGTGCGCTTCGTCGGCAGCGTGCGCTGGTGCGACTTCGATGCCCTGGGCGCTGCGCAACGGCCGCGCGCCCTGCGTGCAGGCGCCTACTTCCAACGCGTGATGGGGGCCACCCACGGCGGCACGCCGTTCGACGCCGAGGCGGTGCGCCGCGAGGCGCTGGCCTGCCAAGCCTGGTTGGCCGCCGCGCTGGCCGAGTCCGCGCAAGGGCGCTGGGACGCGACCGTGGCCATCACCCACTTCGCCCCCAGCCTGCGCAGCGCCGACCCGCGCTACGGCCCGCTGCCGAGCACGGCGAGCTTCTGCAACGCCGACGACGCCCTGCTGCCTGCGGCCGCGGTCTGGCTGCACGGCCACCTGCACTGCCGCCACGACTACCAAGTGGCTCACGCCGACGGCCGCCGCACCCGCGTGGTCAGCCAGGCCCGCGGCTTGGCGGACAAGGGCGAGCCCACGGGCTACGATGCGCGCAAGCTGATCGCGGTTTGACTTGGGCCCGGCCCCGGGCCGGCTCGATCAGCGACCGTGTCCCCTCTCACCACTGGAGTGTCTCGATGAAGATCCTCGTCGCCGCCGATGGCAGCTCGTACACCAAGCGCATGTTGGCCTACTTAGCCGCGCACGATGAATGGCTTGGGCCGCAGCACAGCTACACCGTACTCACGGTGGTCCAGCCGGTGCCGCCGCGCGCCGCCGCGGTGCTGGCCAAGGATGTGCTCAATGCGCATTACGACGAAGAGGCCGAAAAGGTGTTGAAGCCGATCCGCACCTTTCTGGGCAAGCAGGGCCTCTCGGCCAGCTTCGTCAGCAAGACCGGGCCGGTCGCCGAGACCATCGCCGCTGCCGCCGACAAGGGCAAATACGACCTGCTGATGATGGGCTCGCATGGCCACGGCTCGCTCGGCAACCTGGTGCTCGGGTCGGTGGCCACCAAGGTGATGGCCCAGTGCGGCACGCCGGTGCTGCTGGTGCGCTAACGAGCCGCCAGGCCGCCGAAGCAGGTGGCGATCACGGTGTCGATGATCTGCTCGTCGCTGTGATTGCCGCCGGCCTTCAGAAAGCCCAGCACCGGGTCACAGGCCCGCGAATACAGCGTGTACAGCACGGCTTCGGCCGGTAGCGTGGGGTTGACTTGGCCGGCGGCCTGCGCGGCTACGATCCAGGCGCCGAGCCGATCGCTGACCACCATCACGCGGTCGAGGTAATCGCGGTTCTGCAGCAGCACGCTGCGCAGCGACGAGCTTTGCGACGGCAGTGAGGGCATCTCGCCGGCCAGTTGCAGTTGCATCGCCCAGCGCACCACTGCCTCGAGCTGCTCGATCGCCGTGGCCGCGCTGTGGGCCGCAACACGCTGGTCGATGAAGGCCAGCGTATGGTCGAGCACGCGCACCATCGCCGCGGCCGCCAGCGCTTCTTTCGAGCTGAAGTGCTTGTACAGGCTGGCCTTGGCGATGCCCACGTCGGCGGCGACTTCGTCGACCGTCATGGCCTCGAATCCCTTCTCGGCGAGCAGGCGGTTGACCGAGGCCACGATCGCGTCTTCGCGGACGCGGAAAACCTGCTGACGAAACGATCCTGCGGCCATGGGCGGCGAGTGTAGGACAGGCCGCACGCCAGTCTGGCCGGCACTGCCGGCCGCGGGCTCAGTCGTGTGGCGTGGCGCCGTCGGGCCAGCAAGAGGCCGCGGCGCTGCGCGCCTCGTCATCGCGGCCTTCATGCTCGAGGGCGGCCAGGCTGCAGTCCAGGCCGAAGGCGGTGCCCATGTCAGCCGCATCGGGCTCGAAGGCGCTGTCTTCCCACACGCGGGACAGCCGCTGCAGGGTCGAAACTTTTTTCGTCGCTGTCATGTTGGTGGTCCCGGGCCGTGCAGGGCCTGTGTGAAGTGGGTATCGACAGTGTCAGACGTAAGCGCCCGTTGCGAACAGGGAAAAAGTAGGCGCTCTGCGCCACAGTTCGAAGCAGCGGTGCGCGAACGTGGCTTTGGCACGACGTTTGCATGATCAGTTTTCGGGATGGCGTTGTGACCTGTGGCCGCTACGCTTGCTTCAGGCACTGCCAACCAAGCTTCAAACAGACCATGCGCCCGATCGCACTGCAAACGCTGACCTGGGCCACCGTGGCCGCCGCGGTGCTCAGTGCCTTGTGGCTCGCCGCCGTCGAGCCCGATCAAGGCTCGGCCTTGCGCATCACCGGCTCACCGCCCGCGGCGCTGCCGTGGCCCTGGCCGAGCGAGCCCGCGGCCACCGGCGAGGCTGCTCGCAGGCGCGCCGACGATCCCACCGCGGTGCGGCGGCGCCCGCAGCGCTAGCGCCGCTGCCCGTTCTTGGGGCGACGCACGGGCGCTGTCGCCCGCGGGCGCGACACGTCGGCCAGCAGCAAGGTACCGCGCACCAGGTCGTCCACGGCTTCGGCGATGCTGTCGGGCGGCTCGATGGCGTCGATCAACTCGCGCAGGTCGTCGGCGTCTTCGAGATCGTCGGGGTCGAAGTGGGCATAGAGCATGGCCAGCGGCTCGCGCAGGTGCGCGTCGTCGATCTGCAGCAGCGCCGGGAAGGCATCCAGCGCGGCGGCGAACCCCGCCAGCCAGGGCAACACCACCTGCGAGGGTGAGGGCTCGTCGCCACCGTCTTCGGCCTCGAGCTCGAAGACCCAGGGGTCGAACCACTGGCGTGCGGCGATCGCCCGCTCCAGCTCGGCGTGGCGGCGCAGCACCAGGGCGTGCAGCAGGTCGAGCGTCATGGCCGCAGGCAGCGGGCGGCCGTCGACATCGGCCACATGGCGCAGCCAGCGCTCGGGCGGCAACGTGCGCGGTTGCAGCAGCACGCCGACCAGGAAGCCGTCCAGCGCCGACAGGTCCAGCGGCTCGAACGGCGGCGGCAGGGCATCGAGCAGGGCTTCGAGCTGGTTGCGCTCGGCGTCGCTGAGCGGTTTTGCAGACGGGTCAGGGGCCATGCGCCGATTGTCACGGCCCGGTGGATTTGGTTGGCCACGCGTTCGGCTGGCCACAGCGCAATAAACTCTGGCCCCGGGCCGCGCACCGCGCTGGCCGCAAAGGAATCGAGATGGGCGCAGCCGAAGCATTCACCACCACCACCGACATCGGCCACTGGATCGCCGGCCAGCGCGACAGCGGCGCCAGCGCGCGCACGCAGGCGGTCCACAACCCCGCCACCGGCGCGATTGCACGCCAGGTGCACCTGGGCGGCGAGCGCGAGGTGGCCGCCGCGGTGGCCGCTGCCGACGAGGCCTTCCCGGCCTGGGCCGACACGCCGCCGATCCGACGCGCGCGGGTGCTGAACAAGTTTCTCGAGCTGATGAACCGGCACAAGGACCACTTGGCCGCGATGATCACGGCCGAGCATGGCAAGGTCTACTCCGACGCCCAGGGCGAGGTTTCGCGCGGCATTGACATCATCGAGTTCGCCTGCGGTGCGCCGCAGTTGTTGAAGGGCGATTTCACCGATCAGGTCAGCACCGGCATCGACAACTGGACGCTGCGCCAGCCGCTCGGCGTGGTGGCCGGCGTGACGCCGTTCAACTTCCCCTGCATGGTGCCGTGCTGGATGTTCCCGGTCGCGCTGGCCTGCGGCAACAGCTTCGTGCTCAAGCCCAGCCCGCTCGACCCCAGCCCGAGCCTGTTGATGGCCGAGCTGCTGCGCGAGGCCGGCTTGCCCGACGGCGTGTTCAACGTCGTGCAGGGCGACAAGGTGGCCGTCGAGGCCTTGATGGCGCACCCGCTGGTCAAGGCGCTTTCCTTCGTCGGCTCGACGCCGATCGCCCACTCGCTGTACCAGAGCGGCGCCGCGCAGGGCAAGCGCGTGCAGGCCCTGGGCGGCGCCAAGAACCACATGGTGGTGATGCCCGATGCCGACATCGAACAGGTCGTCGATGCCCTGATCGGCAGCGCCTACGGCTCGGCTGGCGAACGCTGCATGGCGATCTCGGTGGCGGTGCTGGTGGGCGATGCGGCGGATCGGGTGCTGCCCAAGCTGGCCGAGCGCACGCGCGCACTCAAGATCGGCAACGGCATGAACGCCGACGCCGAGATGGGCCCGGTCATCAGCCGCGCCGCCAAGGACCGCATCGAAAGCTACATCGCCCTGGGTGTCGAAGAAGGCGCCAAGCTGGTCGTCGATGGCCGCGGTTTCACCATCGCCGGCCACGAGCGCGGCTTCTTCACCGGCGGCACGCTGTTCGACCATGTGACGCCCGCGATGCGCATCTACCAGGAAGAGATCTTCGGCCCGGTGCTGGCCTGCGTGCGCGTCAAGGATTTCGCCGCCGCGGTGCAGCTCGTCAACGACCACGAGTACGGCAACGGCGTGGCCTGCTTTACGAGCGACGGCAACGTGGCGCGCGAGTTCGCGCGCCGCATCCAGGTCGGCATGGTCGGCATCAACGTGCCGATCCCGGTGCCGATGGCCTGGCACGGTTTCGGCGGCTGGAAGCGCAGCCTCTTTGGCGACATGCACGCCTACGGCGAAGAAGGCGTGCGCTTCTACACCAAGCAAAAGAGCGTGATGCAGCGCTGGCCTGCGAGCATCGGCAAAGGCGCCGAGTTCGCGATGCCGACGGCGAAGTGAGACCAGCCCTCAGCTACCGATCACGCCGCCGTCTCGTCTGCGCACCACCACCGTGGCCGAGCGCGGCCGGCCGCCGGGCTGGAAGTCGGGCCAGTTGGAGTACTTGCCCGGCTCGGCCGGGTCACTGCGCTCGCTCGGCGTTTCGCCGGGGTGCTGGATGTTGAGGAACATCGTGCTGCCGTCGGGTGTCCAGGTAACACCGGTGATCTCGCAGTTGAAGGGGCCGGTGAGGAAGCGCCGTGTCTGGCCGCTGGCCACATCGCAGGCCAACATCTGGTTGTTGCCGACGTTCTTCAGCTCGCCCTTGTGCATCGCGGCGGGCCCCATGTCGGTCTGGATCCACAGCACGCCACGCGCATCGAAGGCAATGCCGTCGGGGCAGGCGTAGAGGTCGCCCTTGATGTTGCCCTTGGCCTCGGCGCGTTCGTTGGCCGGGTCGCCGCACAGCACCAGGTGGTTCCACTTGAAAGTGCTGCCGTCGAAGTCGCGGTCGTCCTGCCAGCGAATGATCTGGCCGAAGACATTGTTGGCGCGCGGATTCGCGGCATCGACGCCGGGCATGTCTTTCGCGCCGCGCGAGCTGTTGTTGGTCAGTGTGGCGTAGACCCAGCCGCTGTGGGGGTCGATCGCCAGCCACTCCGGCCGGTCCATCTTGGTCGCGCCGAGCAGGTCGCTGGCCTGGCGTGTCTTGATCAGCACCTCGCCCTGGTCGGCAAAGCCATTCGCGGCGGTAAGCGCGCCCTGCCCATGCACCAGTGCAATCCAGTTGCCGCTGCCGTCGGCGTTGAAGCGCGCCACCGATAGCGTGCCATGGTCGAGCAGGGTTCGGTTGGCCTTGCCGCCGCCGGGCGCGATCCTGTCGCGGCTGACGAATTTGTAGATGTACTCGAAGCGCGAATCCTCGCCGGAGTAGACAACCGCCCGGCCGTCCTTGGTCACACCGACCCAGGCCCCCTCGTGCGCGGCGCGACCCAGCGCGGTGCGCTTGACCGGCGTGCTGGTCGGGTCGAGCGGGTCGATCTCGACGACCCAGCCGAAGCGGTTCGGCTCGTTCGGATTCTTCACCGCGTCGAAGCGCTCGTCATGCTCATGCCAGCGGTAGCCCCAGCCGCCCTTGCGCATACCCCAGCGCATTTCGTGTGCCGACAGCTTGTCGCCGCCGCTGAAGTAGCCCATCCAGTTCTCTTCGCCCGACAGGTAGGTGCCCCAGGGGGTCTTGCCGCTGGCGCAATTGTTGAGGGTGCCCAGCACGGTGCGCCCGTCAGGGTCGGCGGCAGTCTTCATCATAGGGTGGCCGGCGCAGGGGCCGCCGACGGCAAACGGCGTATTGCCGGTGAATCGCCGCGCGTACTTCGAGGGCCGCACCATCTGCCAGGCGCCGCCTTTCATTTCGACTTCAATCACCGCCACGCCATGCGCGGCCTGCGTCTTTTTCACTTTCTCGGCCGTCCACGGCGTCATGCCGCCGACATGCAACAGGCCGTCGTCGGTGTACTCGTGGTTCATCGCCAACAGGCCCCGCGAGCTGCCATGGCCGTCGAGCGCATAGAAGTGGATGCCGTCGTGGTGCATGCCCATCTGCACAGCTTGCTCGGCGCTGGTGTTCGATGCGTCGGCCTTGAACGCGGGCATGTTGCCGGGTACGCCGACGGCCTCGCCCCAGGCAGCGATGGCCGTGGCGACATAGCCCTCGGGCACCACCAGCGTGTCGGTGGCCACCGCCAGCACACCCTTGAAGCCGATCACCGGCAGCAGGGGCTTGGGCGTCTCGCGCGTGGCCGCGTTAACGCAGCCACCGATCATCGGCGCATACAGCGCGCTGGCTGCCAGGCCCAGTCCGCCGCGCAGCATGATGCGCCGGGCAGGGTCGCTGACATCGTGGATGCTCGGGTTGGATGAACGGTTGCTGTCTTCCATCGTGTCGAAATCTTTGCTAGCCATGCGCGGGTCTCGTTGGGTTGTGGCCGGAGCCTGGAGCCTGGAGCCTACCTGCATGACACTGCGCGGACGAGACAACCTGTAGCCCCTGCCGGAGATCGCCATGCCCCGCCTGCCAGCTCCACCCGAATTGCTGCCGATGACCACGTTGCGCATCGGCGTGGCGCCGCTGGTCAGCCTGGGCGCAGCGCCGTGTGGCGAGCGCCGCTTCGTGCCGCTGGGCGCTGGCACGGCCGAAGGCCCGGAACTGAGCGGCACCGTCGTCGAAGGCGGCATCGACTGGCAGACGCTGCGCGGCGACGGCGTGCTCGAGATCGCCGCGCACTATGTGATCCGCACGCACGACGGCGCGCTGGTCGAAGTCACCAGCCAGGGCCTGCGCCACGGCCCGGCCGAGGTGATGGCGCAATTGGCGCGCGGCGAAGCGGTGCCGCGCGAGGCCTACTTCTTTCGCACCCTGATGCGCTTTCAAACCGGCGCGCCGGCCTGGCTGCACTTGAACCGGGTGATGGCCTTGGCCGTCGGCGAGCGAGTTGCCGGCGAAGTGCGGCTCGAGGTCTACCGTATCACCTGAGCCTCAAAGTTTCTCCGTCTGCGCCTCGCGCGGCTGCCACTTCATCAGGCGCCGCTCAATGCGCCCGACCAGCGCGTCGAGCAGCAATGCAAAGCCTGTCAGCACCAGGATGCCTGCCATCACCGTGTTGATATCGAATGTGCCCTCGGCTTGCAGGATCAGGTAGCCCACGCCCTGGCTTGAGCCCAGGTATTCGCCGACCACCGCACCGACGAAGGCCAGGCCCACGCTGGTGTGCAGCGAGCTGAAGACCCAGCTTGTCGCGCTGGGCAGATAAACGTGGCGCAGCAACTGCTTCTTGTTCGCGCCCAACATGCGCGCATTGGCCAGCACGACGGGGCTTACTTCCTTGACGCCTTGATAGACATTGAAGAAAACAATGAAGAACACCAGCGTCACGCCGAGCGCGACTTTCGACGCGATACCCAGCCCGAACCAGACCGCGAAGATAGGCGCCAGGATGATGCGCGGCATTGAATTCAGCGCCGTGATGTAGGGCTCGAGGATCGCGCTGGCGGTGGGCGACAGCGCCAGCCACAGGCCGGCGGCCAGGCCGAGTGCCGAGCCGATGCCGAAGGCCAGCAGGGTCTCGGTCAGCGTCACCGCCAGGTGGCGGTAGATGTCGGCGTTGGTCACGAACCAGGCCCAGATGCGCGCGCCGATCTTCAGCGGCTCGCCGAAGAAGAACGCCGCCTGGCGGTCGTTGTCGAAGAACAGTGGCGGCACGAGTCCCGGCTGGGTCACTACATGCCAGAGCACGAACACACCGACCAGCAGGGCCACTTGCCACAGGCGGATGAAACGGGCCTTGTTCGTCGGGCGCTTCATGCTGGCGTGGCCTGCAGTTGTTGGGCATAGCCTTTGAGCACCTCGTCGCGCAGCACGGCCCAGATCGCGGCATGCAGCTCGACGAAGCGCGGGCTGGTCTTGATTTCGGCGACGTCCCGCGGCCGCGCGAGGTCGACCTCAAAGGCGCCGATCGGGCGCGACGCGGGGCCGGCGCTCATCACCACCACGCTGTCGCTCAATGCGATCGCTTCATCCAGATCGTGGGTGATGAAGAGCACCGCCTTTTTCTTTGCCGACCACAGCGAAAGCAGCTCGTTTTCCATCAACTGCCGGGTCTGGATATCGAGCGCCGAAAAGGGTTCGTCCATCAGGATGATGTCGGGGTCCAGCGCCAGGGTCTGTGCCAGCGAAGTGCGCTTCTTCATCCCACCCGAGAGTTGGTGCGGATAGCGGTTGCCGAAGC
>JANOKY010000536.1:0-1775 GCA_031419635.1 Burkholderiales bacterium
ATCGCCAGTGACGGATTCGAGCGACGCGCCGGACGGCTTTTTGTCGCGCTGGTCGCGGCGCAAGGTGCAGGTGCGGCAAGGCGAGGCTCTGCCCGAGCCGAAACCTGTGACCGTGCCGGCGCCGCTGCCCGCAGCCGTGCAGGCGAGCTCAGCGCCGGTGGTCGAGGCCGAAGAAGTGCGCCTGCCGCCGCCGACGCTGGACGACGTGGCCCAGCTCACCGCAAGTTCCGACTTCCGCCGCTTCGTCGCAGCCGACGCGTCGCCGGAAGTCAAGAACGCAGCGATGAAGAAGCTGTTCACCGAGCCGCACTTCAACGTGATGGACGGCCTGGACACCTACATCGACGACTACGGCAAGCCCGATCCGATTCCCGCCTCGATGCTGCGCCAGATGGTGCAGTCGCACGCCCTGGGCCTGTTCGCCGACGAAGAGAAAGACGCGCCTGCCCCTGCTGTTGCAGGGGCCATTCCCGATGGTGCCGCCGAAGCCGACGCGGCACAGTCGCCCCCTGAACCTTCCACCCCGATCGCCGATGACCAAGACGCTACTTTGCGATTGCAACCGCTCGATGCCGCTGGACCGACCGGCGTTGCAGGCGGCGCTGGGCACGACCCCGGGCGCCAGCGCTGCGGGCATCGACGCGCCGCACACGCTGCTGTGCCGGCGCGAGGCCGCTGCGTTCCAGCGCGCGGCGAAATCCGGCGACGACTTGCTGGTGGCCTGCACGCAGGAGTCGCGGCTGTTCCTCGAACTCAACCAGCAGACTGAGGGCGCGCCGGGCCTGGCCGAGCGGCCGATCCGTTTCGTCAATATCCGCGAAACCGGTGGCTGGTCGAAAGATGCTGCCGCGGCAACACCGAAACTTGCCGCGCTGATTGCCGCCGCGCAGTTGCCGCCGCCCGACCCGGTGGTCACGGTCACCTACCGCAGCGCCGGGCGTTGCCTGGTGATCGGCCGCGCCGATGCAGCCGAGCGCGCCGCCGCGATGCTTGGCGATGGGCTGGCGGTGAGCCTGCTGATCGCCGGCACGGGCGGCGCATTGGCGCAGGGCCACGACCGTGCAGTCCACAGCGGCCGGCTGACAAAACTCAGCGGCTGGCTCGGCGCCTTCGAGGCCACCTGGAGCAGCGACAACCCGATCGACCTCGACCTGTGCACGCGCTGCAACGCCTGCATCGCCGTCTGTCCCGAAGGCGCGATCGACTTCAGCTACCGCATCGACCTGGACCGCTGCAAAAGCCACCGCGCCTGCGTGGTGGCCTGCGACGCGGCCGGTGCGATCGACTTCGAACGCGGGCCGCAAACCAGTACCGAAACCTTCGACCTGGTGCTCGACTTGCGCACCGAGCCGGCGTTCGCGATGCACCAGCCGCCGCAGGGCTATTTCCACGTTGGCGCCGACGCCGGCAAGCTGTTGGATGCCGTGCTGCAACTGCAGGGGCGCGTCGGCGAGTTCGAGAAGCCCAAGTTCTTCCACTACAAGCCCAAGCTGTGCGCGCACAGCCGCAACGAGCAGATCGGTTGCACGGCGTGCATCGATGTGTGCTCGACGCGTGCCATCCGTAGCGACGCCACGTTGAAGGGAAAGGCCGGCAGCCGCACGCGTGGCCCGAAGACGACGCCGGCCGCGCCGCTGCCGGGCGGGCAGGGCGGGGGCATCTTTGTCGAACCGCACCTGTGCATCGGCTGCGGCGCCTGCACCACGGTCTGCCCGAGCGGCGCGCTGGCCTACGCCACGCCGAACACGGTGGACCACGGCAAGCGGCTGCGCACG
>JANOKY010000537.1:0-1545 GCA_031419635.1 Burkholderiales bacterium
GCAAACAGTTGCAAGTCGGCCACGATGCGGGTCAACTCGCCACCGTCTGTCGGCAGTTCCTGATCGCGCTCGACCCCAAGTGCGAAATGGCGCTCCTCTGGCAGATGCAAGGCCATCGCAATACCGTTGCGGTAGCCGAAGTGGGCTTGGTGCTCCCAAAGCTCAATGGCGTCGTGCTTCAGATAGGTTTGCTGGCCCCAAATGATGGGCACCGAGTTGCGCTTGCAATGCTGCAAGACTGGATCTCGCTTGCCAATGCTGACGTCGTCGTATGTCTGCTGAAACGCCAGCGGCGTGTTGTGAACCGCCAGGAACTCTGGCGCAGCACCAACATGGTCCACGGCCACAGTGGCCGACACCTTGTCAAACCCCAAATGCTGCGCAAATCGAATCACCACCGACCTGAACTGATCCAGGTTCTGCGCTTCCAGCACCGATTGGTAGTCGCCTTGCAGCATTTTTTTACGCTTTGCCCCCGTCAACCCGGCAACCTTTACAGCTATCGCCGAGCGCTCGCATTGTCCACACTCCATGCCACCGGGGCCGATTGGCTCTGCCTCCCAACCTCAAGGAGATGTGCATGAATACCTCTTGGAGCGTTCGCGCTTGGCCGCCATTATTGTGGCAGGCCGAAGGCGCCTCACGTTTGCAGTTCGATCACCTCGACACCCAAGTCTTCCCGACCTCGGATGAGCAAGCGCCGCTCAGCGGCCAGACCGTCTGGCGTGGTGCCGCCGCCGATGGCGAGGTGGGCGTGGCCTGGGATTGGGTGATGGTGTCGCGCGATGTGGTGGCCATGGCCGACCCGATGTGCGTGGTCAGCAACCTGCGCCTGCTCGGCTCGCAGGGCGAGGTGCTGACGGCCTGGGAATCGGCGCGGCACCTGAGCCAGATCGTCTACGGCCTGCCCTGGCAGGGCGAGGTGCAGCGCGTGCTGCGCCACCTCGACGACTGAAGCCTCAGCGCAGCGCGACACTGCGCAACTGGCGCGCGACGAAGGCCAGGCCGGCCGCGGCGATCAGGGCGCACACGGCCAGCGGCAGCGCCATGTCCAGCGCGCCCACCGCCTCGCCCTTCAGCACACGGTTCATCAGCGCCACCTGGCCGAGCGCGGGTACGGCCAGGTGCCAGGGCGCCTCGCCGCTCTGGTTGAACACGGTCATCAGCGGCAGCAGCGACACGCCGAGCACGAGCACGGTGTTGTTGGCCTGCGCCTCCTTGAAGGTCTTGCAGCGGATGGCAATGGCCATCATCAGCGCCGACAGCGCCGCGGCCAGCGGCGCCAGCAGGGCCAGGAAGAGCAGCGCTTCGCGCACACCGAACTGGAACATCGCGGCCAGGGTCTCGCTGCGCAGCAGGCTTTGCGCCGGCAGGAACGAGAAGCAGCTCAGCAGCGCGATCAGCATGCCGACGGCGGCCACCGCGCCCCACTTGCCGATCACCAGCGACAGCCGCGAGGCCGGGTTCATCAGCAGTGGCTCCAGCGAGCCGCGCTCGCGCTCGCCGGCCGTCGTATCCAGCGCTGCGTTCAGCGCGCCGTACAGC
>JANOKY010000538.1:0-35011 GCA_031419635.1 Burkholderiales bacterium
CAGCGCGCCGGCACCGGTGGGCACAAAGTCACCGTTGGCCAGGCGCGAGCAGTAGGCGATCAGGGCGTCGATCTCGTGTGACTTGTCGAACACCCGGTCGGCACCCAGATCGAGGCACTTGCGGCGCATGTCCTGGGTGGCGTAGTTGCTCAACACGACCATCCTGCGCGGGGTCGGCGTTGGCAGCGCCTGCGCGGCCCGCAGCACGCCCAGGCCTGATCCGCCCTTGAGGAAGATGTCGACGATCACCAGGTCCACCGGGTGGTCGGGTGCGGTCAGCCAGCTCAGCGCGGTCGATTCGTCGTCGGCGGTGCCGACGACCTGGAGCGACACCAACTCTTCCAGCGTGGCGATCAGGCTCTCGCGGATCACCGGGCTGTCTTCGACGATGTAGGTTTTGAGCGGGAGCATGGGCAGTGGCAAATCCTCGAAGTCCACGGCCTGTGAAGTCAGCCCCGCATGACAAGAGTCCTCACCGGCATGTGGTATCAACATTGGCCGATCACGAGACGGGAAGACCCCGGCGCGAGATTGCGCTTCGGTGGGCCACCGCGCCATCGGTCGGTGGCGCGCGGCGTTGTCGGACATGTCCTACGCCGCGCGCAACGGCTTTCGCCGCTTTCGCGCCGCGTAGGACTTCTACTACGTTGACTGTCGCTGCCGTCCGATGGGCGCACTGTCGGCCGACTTTCACACTGGAGTCGTTGTATGGGCG
Organism: Burkholderiales bacterium; assembly: GCA_031419635.1. GTDB lineage: Bacteria > Pseudomonadota > Gammaproteobacteria > Burkholderiales > Burkholderiaceae_C > CADEEN01. Next base: position 716 of record JANOKY010000538.1, read on the forward strand.
CCGCGGTTCGTCTTGGTCCCCGGTGTTCGTTGCCACTTACTGGAGGACTCCATGAAGACCATCTCGCGAATCACCTTGGCCATCGCGGCCTTGGCCCTTGCCGGCCACGCTGCGGCGCAGGTCACGCTGTATGAACATGACGGCTACCAGGGCCGCTCGTTCACCACCGAGCGTCCGATCAACAACCTCGAGCGCTTCGGCTTCAATGACCGCGCTTCGTCAGTCGTGGTTCGCGGCAACCGCTCCGACCGCTGGGAAGTGTGCGAAGACCGTCGTTTTACCGGCCGTTGCGTGATCCTGCGCCGCGGCGAGTACCCGTCGCTGGCAGCGATGGGCTTGAACGACGGCGTCACCTCGGTTCGCGCTGTCAATCGCAGTGCGCGCTACAACGACGACCGCTATGCGCCGGCACCGCCGCCGGTGCAGGCCAGCCAGGTCGTGTTCTACGAGAACGAAGGCTTCCAGGGCCGCACGTTCACGGCCGAGCAACCGGTCGCCGATTTCCGTCGCAGCGGTTTCAATGACCGCGCCTCGTCCGTCGTGGTTCGCGGCGAACGCTGGGAGGTTTGCGACGACGTCGGCTACGCCGGCCGCTGTGTGATCCTGCGCCCGGGCCAGTACGCTTCGTTGGCGGCCATGGGTCTGAACGACCGCGTCTCGTCGGTGCGCGCCGTGAGCAGCAATGCGCGCGTCGAAGACGGCCGCTACTCACCGCCGCCCGTGGCCGTGTACGACTACGGCCGGCGCAACAACGAGCGCGTCTATCAAGCCAACATCACCTCGGTGCGTGCCGTGGTTGAAGACTCCGGCCAGCGCTGCTGGGTCGAACCGCAACAGGTGGTGCAGGAACAGCGCAGCGGCACCAATGTGCCCGGCGCGCTGCTCGGCGCCGTGATCGGTGGCGTGCTCGGCCACCAGGTCGGCGGCGGCACCGGCAAGGACGTGGCCACCGGTGTCGGCGTCGTTGCCGGCGCGGCCATCGGCGGCAACAGCGGGCGCGGCGGCAGCCAGCAGGTGGTCACGACGCAGAACGTGCAGCGCTGCACCAGCAACCCGGCGCAGGCCCGGCCCGCGTACTGGGACGTGACCTACAACTTCCGCGGCGTCGAGTACCGCATGCAGACGACCGCGCCGCCTGGTGCCACGGTCTCGGTCAATGAGCAGGGGGAGCCGCGCGTCTGATTTGTTTCTGATTTTGCGCAAACAGCAAAGCGGCCCCTCGGGGCCGCTTTGCATTGAACAGGCGCGAAATGGGCTGGGTTCGGGCTCAGTGTTTCGGCCGCGTGAGCAGCAGCAAGGTGTTGCCGATCAGGATCGCGGCCACGCCGGCCCATACCGACAGGCTGACGGTTTCGAGCGCCGCCTCGGTCTCGCCGGGGCCGCCGAACAGCAGTGCCAACACACCCGACACCACCAGCACGACCGCGGCAATCCGCAGGGCAATCATGGCTTGAGCTTCCATCGCGCCGGCACAGCGACGCGTGCAGCCGCCAGTGTCCGCGCGCTTCGGGCCGCAGCCCATCGGCCGACGGCGAGCAAGGCTGTAGGACCGGCGCCCGCAGCCGCTCGGCTGCACCACGACGGTTGACAACGCCCTGTTCAAAGGCTCGGGGCTCGGCGCGGTCAACACCGTCTTGACGTTGACGAGCCCGGGCAGCGGCAGTTCGGAGACCGGTGCCGTCTTTGCCGTCGGTGCCGGCGTCGACACCAGCGGCGATCGCTCGCATGGCGCGTCGTCGACGGGTCGGCGCGCCATGTGTGTACGCGAACGTACAGACTGGCCGCGGGCCAGCCACGATCATGGCCGACCTTATGCGTCCCGTTGCCATGCCCGCGATCTCCCGAGAAGCCGACCTGCGCCGCATGTTGCTGCGCGGGGCCAAGCGCTGCTACCGCTTCAGCGAGGCCAGGCGCGGCGCTGAACGGCTGCGCAAGGTGATCGACCCGTCCGACGGCCGCGTCGATTGCTTGTTGCTCAACTACCACCTGCCCGACATGGATGCGCCCGAGCTGCTGGCCGCCTTGCGCGACGGTGCCGACTTGCCGCCATGCCCGGTGGTCGCGATCGCCGCCGCGAACATCGACGAGGGGCCGGCGCTGTTGCGGGCCGGCTCGAAGGACGACATCGGCAAGCGCGGGACCAGCGCCGAGGGCCTGACGCGGGCGGTAGCCCATTCGATCGAACGCTTCGGCCTGCTTCGCGCGCGAAGCGCGGCCCGACGTGATCCTGATGAACATCCATCTGCCCGGCATGAGCGGCATGCAAGCCATGGCGCTGCTGGCGCATGACCCGGCCACGGCGCAGGTCCCGGCGATCGCGCTGAGTGCGCACGCGATGCCGCAGGAAATCGAGGCCGGCCTGGCCGCGGGCTTCATGCGCTACCTGACCAAACCGATCCGGGTGGAAGAGTTCATGCACACGCTGGACCTGGCCCTGGAACTTGCCACAACGAACACGGCGCGCGCCGCCGCCGAGGAAACGCCATGATGGTTTCAAGCCAGGAACTGCTCAACGCCGAGATCTTGATCGTCGACGATCAGGACGCGCATGTGCAATTGCTCGAGCGCCTGCTGCGCGACGCCGGCTACGCCAACGTGGCCTCGACGACCGACCCGCGCCAGGTCTGCACCCTGCACCGCGACAACCGCGACGACCTGATCCAGCTGGACCTGCAGATGCCGGGCATGGATGGCTTTCGGGTGATGGAAGCACTGCAGCACGCCGACAACTACGACAGCTACCTGCCGGTGGTCGTGCTCACGGCGCAGCCGTGGCACAAGCTGCGCGCCCTGGAGGCCGGGGCCAAGGACTTCATCACCAAGCCGTTCGACCTGGTCGAAGTCAAGACGCGCATCCACAACATGCTCGAAGTGCGGCTGCTGTACAAGAAGCTCGCCAACTACAACCAGGAACTCGAAAAGACGGTGCGCGAGCGCACCGCCGAGTTGCTGGCCAGCGAAGACCGCTACCGCCGCTTCACCGAACTCGCCTCCGACTGGTATTGGGAACAGAACGAGAGCGGCGACTTCACCCAGGTGTCGGGCCCGGTGGAGGAGATGCTGGGCCTGGGCGTGACCGCCTTCCTCGGCAAGGGCGGCGACGACGACGCGCCGGGCTGGAACGAGCCCGAGCGGCGAACCTTGCAAGCTACAATCGCGGCGCGCCAGCCGTTCCTGGATTTCGCCTTCAGCCGCGTCGACGCCAAGGGCACGACGCGGCAGTTCCGCGTCAGCGGCGAGCCGATGTTCAACCGCGCCTGCCGCTATGTCGGCTTTCGCGGCATCGGCGTCGAAGTCACGCCAAAGAGCTGATCGCGGCGCTCGACGATGCCGCCAATCTACTTCCCGACCACTGCGATCGTCTCGCTGCACTGCGTGACACACGCTGGGGCCTCGGCCGAAATCGCTGGCGTGGGCAAGGAAGGCGTGGTCGGCATTTCGCTGTTCATGGGCGGCGACCCGACACCCAGCTCGGCGGTGGTGCAGACCGCCGGCCACGCCTACCGCGTGGAGCGCCAGCAGTTGAAGCAGGAGTTCGACCGCGGTGAGGCGACGCAGCATTTGCTGCTGCGCTATGCCCAGGCGCTGATGACGCCGATCTCGCAGCAGGCGGCGGCGGCTGCTGTCCGACGTGCACCAGCGCCAGGCCGTTGCCGGCACGGCGTGACGCTTCGGCGCGCTTACTTGGCCGCAGGTGCCGATGCCGGGACGGGCGGCGGCGTGCCGACTTCGCGCGTCACCAGCTCGCGGTAGATGCCGCCGCCAGCCACGCTGCCGGAGGTGGTGCCTTGGCCCTGAATGCGCGCCACGCAGTCGCTGCGGTCGGGTTCGCTCAGCGGCTCGCAGCGCTTGAGCGCGTTGCGCAGATAACGGCCGGGGTCGGGGTCCACGCTCACCGGCTCGCGGCTGGCGAATGCCGTGCTGGCTTCGCTGAGGCAATCGTCGCGGTCGGGGCGGTTGGGCGGCGTTCTGCACGCCGCCGTGTCGCGCTGGTATTGCAGCCGTGAGCTGACGGCGGGTGTGGCCTTTCCCGCGGCCTGCGCGGCCGGTGCCGCCAGCGCGGCGGCCAGCAGAACCAGGGCCCAGGCAGGGCGCGTGAGGGGGGTGGGTAGCAGGGTCATTCGGGACTCCGGTGGGTTCGTGAACAGATCGAGGGAATCAGCGGCCGAGCTGGGCTGCCGTGATCAAGCCGGTGCCGCTGTGGTTCTGCACGGTGGCCTGGACGCTGCGCGTGGCATCAAGCTGAGCGCGGCAGCTTTCGCGCTCGTTGGCGCCGCGCAGGGCGTTGCAGCGCCAGATACTGTCGGCGTGGGCCGAGGCTTGCTGCTGCCGCAACTGGCTTTGCTCGACGCCCTGGCGCACGACCTGCTGGAAGGCCAGCAACAGCCCCAACCCGCACAGCGCGGCCAGCAGCACCAGCCAGAGCGGCGAGCGCAACGCGAGCCACCACGGTTGCCACCAAGGGCCAGCCTGCCGCCGGGGCGGCGCTCCGCCCGATGCCGCCGCCAACCACCGTCCGTCCAGGGATTCCATGAGCCGCCTCTCCCGCCAGTCCGCGGGCTGCGGACACTCGATGCGGCGATGCTGCGCGCGCCGTGTGTGCAGCACCATCGGACCAGCAGCGCATTCGCTGTAGGAGGCGCCTTACAGTCGGTCCCGCCGGTGCGTCGCGTGGACAGCGGCGCACCCGGCCGGTGACGCTACGATGGCGGCGGGAGCGTGGACATCAAAGGAGGCCGTTGATGCATGAGGAGGCGCAGTTGCCGCAGCGGGCCGGGCCCGAAACGCCGACGGCCGATCGGGCCGGCGGCTTTCGGCTGATGCGCTACTTCACGATCACCACCCTGTTGGCGTTCGTGGCGCTGGCGCTGGCGCTGTATTTTCTGCAGCGCATGGAGGAAGCGTTTTTCGTCCAGGTGCAGCGCGAGCAGGGCGCTTTCCTGGCGCAAGCGCAGGCGCAACTGGCGCGCCAGAACGAAGCCGCGGCCCGCAGCAGTTTGCTGGCGGTGCACGAGGCCAGCCACATCAACCTGACCCGCGTGGTGGCGAACATGCTGTGGGAGAAGGATTTCGCACCCTTCGTGGCCGCGACGCAGCGGCTGTCGATCGACGCCTGCCGCGCGATGCCCACCAGCGGCGCGGCAGACGGCCCACGGCGCGCCTGCTTGGCCGCGCTGGGCCGGCAACTCATGGCCCTGCCTGGGTTCACGGCGCTGGACGGCGCGGCCTACGCGGCGATGCGCTCGAGCAGCGTGTTCAAGATCAAGGTCTTCGACCTGCGAGGGATCACGGTCTATTCGTCCGAGCACGCCCAGATCGGCGAGGACGCGATCGACAACCAGGGCTGGCGCTCGGCCGTCGGCGGGCAGCCCGCCAGCGAGCTGACCCACCGCGACAAATTCAGCGCCTTCGAGCGCGTGGTCGAGAACCGCGACCTGATTTCCACCTACGTGCCGCTGCGTGCCGCCGGTCGCGACGAGCTGGTCGGCGTGTTCGAGATCTACGCCGACGTGACCCCGTTCCTCGACCAGATCAAGGCCGCTTCGAAGCGCTTTGCCGAGATCACCGCGGCCAACGAGGCCACGGTGGCGCAAGTGGCGCGCGCCAACGAGCGCAAGGTCGATGCCAGCACCGACCGCTTTCTGGCCATCGTCGGCGGGCTGCTGGCGCTGCTCTACGCCGCCTCCCTGCTGATCGTGCGCAACGGCCAGCGCATCATCGACAAGCAGGCCCTGGCGCACGAGCGGTCGGCGCAGCGCGAGCAGCTTTGGCATCGCGAGAAGATGGCCGCCTTGGCGACGATGGCTGCCAACGTGTCGCACGAAGTCGGCAATCCGCTGGCGGTGATTTCGGGCCTGGCCGAGGGGCTGGCCGAGCAGGAGGCCCAGGGGGCTGTGGTGGCAGGCACGTCCAGGCTGCTGCTGGAGCAGACCGCGCGCATCGCGCGCATGACGCGCCAGGTGGCCGACTTCGCCACCGCGCGCAGCGAGGGGCCCGAGTGGGTCGACGTCAATGCGATGGTCAAGGCCGTGTGCGACTTTCTGGCCTTCGACCGGCGCTTTCGCGGCACGCCGATCGAGTTCCAGCCCGGCCAGGGGCTGCCGGCCCGCGAGCTGGTGCCCGATCACTTGAACGAGGTGCTGATGAGCCTGCTGCAAGCCTGCGTGGAAGGCGGGCCCTGCACGCGCATCCGCGTGGGCACCGCACCCCGCGGCGACAGCCTGGTGATTGCGCTGGGCTGCGAAGCCCACCCTGTGCGCGCGCCGGACTTGCCCGAGGCGCGGCTGGAGTCGGTGCGCCGCCGGGTGGCGCAGATGGGCGGCACGCTGCTGCTGACCGCCGCGGGGGTCGAGATCGATTTGCCGCCTTCGCGCAACCCGGCGCGGGAGGCCTGAGTGGTATCAGTTGCTCTGCCGTGCGCCGGCACGACCGAGTGCGCGCCGCGGATCGGGCTTTGCCCGGCCGCTGGCGCGGCCCCCTCGAGGGGGAGCGGCGAAGCCGCTTCGGGGGTGGGTCATCCTAGGCGGGCATCGACAAGCGCCGCACGGCCTTGACGAAGCGCGCCAGCGTCGGCGACTGCGCGCCCGGCTGCAGGCGGATGTCGAGCAACTGGAAGCGCCCGCGGGTGGCGTGGGCCCGGGCCAGCGCGGCCTGCAGTTGCGCGCGCGTGTGCACCGCGTGGCCGTCGCCGCCCATGCCGGCGGCCATGCTCGCGAAGTCCCAGCGCGACAACTCGTTGAAGGCCTGGCCGGGCTCGAAGGCACGCAGCATTTCCCAGCCGGCGTTGTTGAAGACCAGCACGATCGGGTCCAGCCCCAGCCGCGCGGCGTTGCCGAGTTCCCAGCCGGTCATCTGGAAGGCGCCGTCGCCCACCAGCACCAGCGGGCGCTGGCCGGTGGCCACCTGCAAGCCGAGGGCGGCCGGCACGCCGTAGCCCATCGTGGCGTAGTAGCCCGGCGCGATCAGCGCGGTGGGGCTGATCTCCATCGCCGTGAACAGGCAGTCGCCAATGTCGCTGGCCAGCGGCATCGGGCCGTGCTGGCGCAGCAGGTCGTCGACGGCCGCGGCGATGTCCTGCGGCGTGATGGCGGCGTCGTCGGCGACCAGCGGCGCGAGCGTGGCCGCGCGCTGCGGCACGCGCTGCAGGGTGCGCGGCAGCGGCACGCGTTCGAGCAGGGCATCGATCAGCGCGGCCAACGGCACATCGGGGTAGACATGGTGAGCAATGACGACGCGGCCCTCGATGGCCTGGATGGCGTGGCGCAAATCGATGCGCTTGGCCGAGACCGCGAAGTTGGTGTCCGACACGATCACGCCCAGCAGCAACAGCGCGTCGGAGCCTTCGACCTCGGCGCTGACTGCCGGGTCGCCGGCCAGGCCGAGGTAGGTGCCGCGCAAGGGCAGGTCGGTGCCGGTGAGCAGGCCGCGGCCCATGAAGCTCGTCACCACCGGGATGTCCAGCCGCCTCGCCAGTTCGGCCACGCGCGCTTCCAGGCCGTAGCGGCGGATCTCGACGCCGGCCATCAGCACCGGCCGCCCGGCGCCGCGCAGGCGTTGCAGCACCTCGTCGGCGCAGGCGGCCAGCGCGTCGGCATCGGGCACATGGGCAGACGTCACCGGCACCTCGGCGCAGGCCACGCCGGGCATGTCGCGCGGAATCTCGAGGTACACCGGCCGCGAGGCGCGCAGCGCGGTGTCGAGCACGCGGGCGATTTGTTCGGGGGCGCTGCGCGCGTCGTCGAGGCGGGCCTGGTCGACCGTCAACTCGCGGAACAGGCGCGACTGCGAATCGAGGGTCTTGACCTGGTGGTGCAGCAGGTAGCCGCTGGCGGCTTCATGCGCCGCCGGGGCCCCCGACAGGACCACCAGCGGCACCCGTTCGGCATACGCGCCGGCCACGGCATTGACCAGGTTGAAGGCGCCCGCGCCATAGGTCACCGCGGCCACGCCCAGGCCGCCGCGCATGCGCGAGGCCGCGTCCGCCGCGAAGCCGACGGCCGGCTCGTGCGACAGCGTGATCAGCGGCAGCACGCGGTTGCGCTCGATCTCGCGAAACAGCGGCAAGGCGAAATCACCGGGGATGCCGAAGACCTCGGTTGCGCCGCGTTGCTTCAAGGCCCGCAGCAATTGTTCGGCGAGGTTCATCGGCGCTGCCACAAGGGCCCGATCGCGTCCAGGGTGTTCTTCAGCACCAGGCCCATTTCGGTATCGCCTTCCATCACCAGGGCGCGTTCGAAGAACAGCCGGTCGGCGTCTTCATCGCCGCGCAGCAAGCGGCGAAAACTGGCCAGCGGCGCGACGATGCGCAAGGCCGTGGCGCTGCCGCCCGGGGCGACACAGAAACCGCTGTCGCCCAGTTGCAGCCGCACCCGCAGGCCCAGGTCGCTGACCAGCACTTCCACCGTGCGCTGCGACAGGGCGGCGCGCGCATCGGCCGGCAGGCGCGGCAGCAGGGCGACATCGAGCACGCGGGCCAGCACGAACGATGGCGGTTGCACCGGCAGGCGCTGCACCCATTGGCGCAGGCGCTCGGCAGCCGCCGCGAAAGGAGGCTGTGGCGACGACGCGTGGGCCTTCATGCGTGGACCCAGTCCAGCCCGGCCCGGCGGTGGGCAAAGCCGTTCGCCAGGCCACCCACCAGGTCCATCGCCTCGAGGGCCAGCAGCGCGTCGGCCGCGCTGGCGCCTTGGTTCATCACGCCGTCGAAGGCCGCCAGCACGCGATCGAAGGCTTGCGATTGCGGCGACAAGCGCAGCCGCGTGACACCGGCCGCGCGCAGCGCTGTGGCTTCGCCGATCAGGCAGTGGTACGCGGCCGATTGCGCTTGCGTGCCGTTGAGCACCAGGAACGCCTGGCCTTCGCTGCTGGACAGCAGCAGGCCGTCGGCATCGTCGATGCAGCGAAAGCCGCAATCGTCCTTGCGCAGGTGGTGGTGGCGGGCGGTGAAGCAACGCGCCGAAAACGCCAGCGGCAGGCGGCCGAAGGCAGCCACCTCGGTGGCGACCGGCGCGCCCATCAGGTTTGCCACCGGTGCCGGCGGCGGGTTGATGTGCGCCACCGCATCGAGCGACAACTCCAGCGGCGCGACCCAGCGCACGGCGCCGAGCAGTGCATGCTCATGCAGCGCCGGGCGGTTGTAGATATTGATGTGCGGGCCGAGCACGAACGGCCCGCTGCCGGCGAGTTGTTGCAACGCCGAGGCGTCGCCGGCCTCGAGCATGAAGTCGTGCTGCTCGGCCTGGCGCCGCAGCAGGCGCAAATCAGCCTCCGACTCGATCAGCGTTTGCGTGGCCAGCACGACTTCCTTGCCGTCAACGACCAACTCGCGGGCCAAGGCCAACCAGTCGTCGAGCTTGAGCTCACGACGACGCGAGCACACGGTTTCGCCGAGCACCACGGTGTCGGCCGCCGATTCGGCGATGTTGGCGTAAAAATCGAACAGCGCCTGGCGCGGCCAGTGGTAGGGCACCGGGCCGACGGTCAAGGCCAGGCGAGCAGGTGTGGTCATGTTCATCTCATTCGTTCCACCGCACCGCGACTGTCGGCTGTCGGCCCATTGCGGCTGTTCACGTCGGTCGGCTCCCCGCTGCCGAACGGTGACAAGGCGGGGCTTCGATACCTCAGCCCGAACGGTACTTTGCGAACCTTGAAGTTCGCTTGTGGGCCGAGACCAGCCATCCTGCACGCAATGGGTTTCATTTCATCGCCACGGCCGGTCGTAGGCGCCCAGCGTGTGCTGCTGGCCTTCGGCGAAGCAGCCCAGCGTCGCGGCCCAGGCCGGTTGCACGCTGTAGCGGGCGTTCGGTGTGCAGGCCGCGTCGATGGCGGCGCGCCACACGCGCGTGACTTGCTGCACGTAGGCGGCGCTGCGTTGGCGGCCTTCGATCTTGATGGCCTTCACGCCCAGTGCAATCAATTCCGGCAACAAGGCCAGGGTGTTCAGGCTGGTCGGCTCTTCGATGGCGTAGTCGCGTACGCCGCCAACGTCGAAGCGGCCCTTGCACAGCGTCGGGTAGCCGCGCGGTTCGTCGGCGCCGTAGCGGTCGATCAGCACGCCGTTCAGGCGCGCCTCGACGCCAGCCTCGGTGTCGTGCCAGCGCACGGCCGAGGGCGGCGAGCACACACCGGCGGTGTTCGGCGACTGGCCGGTGACATACGAAGACAGCGCGCAACGGCCTTCGACCATCACGCACAGGCTGCCGAAGCCGAAGACTTCGATTTCGACCTGGCTGTGGCGGATGACCTGGCCGACCTGCGCCAGTGTCAGCACCCGCGGCAGCACCGCGCGCTGGATGGCGTAGCGCTGGCGGTAGAACTCGATCGCCTCATGGCTGGTGGCCGAGGCCTGCACCGACAAGTGCAGGCGCAACTGCGGGTGCTGGTCGCGGCAATAGGCCATCACCGCGGTGTCGGCCACGATCAGGGCGTCGGCGCCCATCGCCACTGCGCTGTCGACGGCGCGGTACCAGGGGCTCACGTCGCGCGCATCGGCGTAGGTGTTCAGCGCCATCAAGACTTGCCGGCCGCGCCGGTGGGCATAGGCCACGCCCTCGCGCGCCTGCTCGAGGTCGAAGTTCAGGCCGGCGAAGTTGCGCGCGTTGGTGGCGTCCTTCAGGCCCATGTAGACCGCATCGGCGCCGGCATCGACGGCCGCCAACAAGGCGCGCAGCGAGCCGGCCGGGCACACCAAGTGCGGCGCGGTGGCGGTCATGGAGTGTCGATCATCATTCAACTGCGCATGCTAGGGCGCAGGATGCGGGCGCGGCTTGCGCGCGCTCAAGCCGGCGTGATGTTCAGGTGGCGCGCGTGCGACGCCGGCTGTAGCGGGCGCGCTACGATGGACAAGCGCCACCGCTCGACACCCAGCCCTTGAACGCACCAGAGCCATCCATCGCCGCCGTTGTGCGCTGCGACCACGGCGTTTCGGCGCCGCGCTGAGGACCAGCGCCACGCATGTACCACGGCGAGAAGTTCAATGCCTTGACGCATCTGGCCGGGGCCGTGGCGGCACTGGCCGGCGCGACCCTGCTGGTGGTGCTGGCGGCTTTGGGCGGCGACGCCTGGAAGGTGGTCAGCGTGTCGATCTACGGCGCCACGCTGGTGCTGCTGTACACCTTCTCGACGCTGTACCACAGCCTGCGCGGCGGGCGCGCCAAGCGCGTGCTGCAAAAGCTCGACCACGAGAGCATCTACCTGCTCATCGCCGGCAGCTACACGCCGTTCTGCCTGGTCACGCTGCGCGGGCCCTGGGGTTGGTCGCTGCTCGGCGTGGTCTGGGGCCTGGCCGTGCTCGGTGGCGTACAGGAGCTGCGGCCGCGACGCGAAGCGCGCATCCTGTCGATGGCGATCTACATCGTGATGGGCTGGGCGGCGCTGGTGGCCCTGGTGCCATTGCTGGCCGCGCTGGGCCCGGCCGGTTTTGCCTGGGTCGCAGCGGGGGGCGTGTTCTACACCGTGGGCATCGTCTTTTATGCCCTCGACGCGCGGCTCAAGCATGCGCATGGGGTCTGGCATCTGTTCGTCATCACCGGCAGCGCCTGCCACTATGTGGCGGTGCTGTACTACGTGCTGTGAGCCTCGCGCGGCGCGGCAATCGATGCTTCACCGCGCCGTCAGCCACGGACCCGGCGCCACCGTGACCTGGCAGTCGGGGCTGCGGTAGCAGAGGGTGGCGCGGGCCAGCAGGCGCACGAAATCGGGGTCGGTCGGCGGGCTCCACAGCTCGACTGTGTAGACGCGCGCGGCGTCGAGCGGAAAGCGCGTGCCGTTGACGACCGCCGTGGTGGCGCTGGCCGGCGACGACGATGCGTCGATGGGATCGATGTCGGCGACGCAGACCAGGCGCGTGCCGTCGCCGGGCAGGCCACAGAGCCACACCACGCTGGCCGACGCGGCGCCGGCGGGCCCGGCCAGCAACAGGCCCAACAAGACTGCGTGAAGCTGATCCATGGCGTCTCCTGACGCCGGGATATCGGTGGCTTGCGGCGCGCACTGAATGAGGCGCCCGCGGCGGCAGTGACGGACTGCGCACAATCGCCCCGCGCAATCGGATTCGTTCAGGCGCGATCGCTTGCGTGCAACGAGAGGCGAGGTGCCAACGCCGCCGTGACGTTGATGCGACCGCGGCGGTCGACCACCAGCACTTGATTCACTCCCATGCGCTGGGCCACCCGCGGCCAGCGTTCGGGCCCGGCCACCAACAGGGCGGTGGCCGCGGCGTCGGCCAGCGTGGCCGAGCGGTGCACGACGGTCACGCTGACCAGTTCGGGGGCCGGGGCGCCGCGTTGCGGGTCGAGGATGTGCGTGCAGCGTTCACCGTCGAGCAGTCGAAAGCGCTCGTAGCTGCCCGAGGTGACGACGGCTTCGCGGCCCGCGGTTTGCAGCCTGGCCAGCAGGCCGGGCTGCTCCGGGTCGCGGATGCCGATGGACCAGGGCCGCGCGTCGGCGCGGCCCATCGCGGCGAGGTTGCCGCCGAGGTTGAGCAGCGCGTCGCGGCTGCCCCGTGCGTACAGGTGGTCCAGCGCCCAGTCGAGCGCCGCGCCTTTGGCGATGCCGCCGAAGTCGAGTTGCAGATGCGGATTGCGGCTGGCCACCTGGTCGCCGCGGATCTCGAGCTGCGCCAGGCTTGGCCGCGCGGCGGTCCAGCCGGCCAGCGTCGATGCAGTCGGGCGCGCGCCGGGCCGCAATTCATCGTCGTGAAAGCCCCAGGCGCCGACCAGGCCGCCGATGCCGGCGTTGAAGCAGCCCAGCGAGCGTTGCTCGAGCCAGGCCGCGTTGCGGATCAGGGCGCGCAGCGCCGGGCTCGCGCTGGCGCTGCGGCCTTCGCGGAAAGCCTGGTTCAAGGCGCTCACGTCGCCGGGTTTCCAGGCGTTCCAACGGTCGTTGATGGCTTGCAGGCCGCTCATCACCGCGGCGCTGCGCGTTGGCGGTGCATCAGGGGCCAACAGCAACTCGATCGGCGAGCCGAACATGAAGCCGCTCTCGCGTCGCATCGTCGCGGCGGCCGGCGCGCACAGCACGGTGCCGGCCAGCAGCGTCAGCGCTTGGCGGCGGTCGATCGCGTGCGAGCTTGCGCCGGACGAGACAAGGGCATTGCCAAGCGAACGCCGCGGATCCGGCTCCGCCGGTCCGCTGGCGTGCCCCCTCGAGGGGGAGGCGCCGCAGGCGCTTCGGGGGTGGGCCACTTCAGTAGCGCAGCCGCGCCGCGGCCAGCGCGTCATGCACGCGCGCGCGTTCGTCGGCCAGTGTGGCCAGCAGCGCGGGTGCGGCGGCCAACTGGCCTTGCTTGGCCAGGCGCTCGAGTTCGGCGCACAGCGCCGACAGGCGCGTCGCACCGATGTTCTGCGTCGACGACAGGAAGCGGTGCGCCAGCGCGCGCAGACCGGCGGCGTCGCCCGCGGCCAGGGCTTGGTCCAGGCGCTGGAGGTGGGCCGGCGATTCGTCGATGAAATGCTCGATCAACTCGCGCACCAGGCTCGGCTGGCTGTCGTCCTGGATCGAGCGCAGGTGTTCGAGGCGCCGGTGGTCGAGCACCGGCTCGCTCGCGGCGATCTCATCGCGGCAGTGGTGGCTGTGGCGGCTGTCGCGCAAGCCGGCGGCGATCTGGCTCAGCGCGCTGGCCAGGTTGTCGAGTTCGATCGGCTTGGCCAGGTAGCCGTCCATGCCGGCGTCGAGGTAGGTTTCGCGGTCGCCCGGCATGGCGTTGGCGGTCATTGCGATGATGTGCGGCAGGCCATCGGCACCGCGCTGGCGCACGATGGCGCGCGCCGCCTGCACGCCGTCGAGCTCGGGCATCTGGATGTCCATCAGCACCACGTCATAGGGCCGGCGCCGCACCGCGTCGATGGCCTGGCGGCCATCGACGGCGAGGTCGGCGTCGTAGCCCAGGTGCTTGAGCAGGCGCAGCATCACGCGCTGGTTCACGGCATGGTCTTCGGCCACCAGGATGCGCAGCTTGGTGGCCGGCGCCGCGGGCGGGCGCGGCGCCTCGGGTGCCGCCACCGCAGGGCCCTGGCCGTCGATGACCGCCACCAGGGTCGAGAACAACAGCCCGGCCTTGATCGGTTTGGACAGCCACACCGTCTGGTCGGCCAGCGGCCCGGCCTGGCGTTGGCCGAGCGACGTGAGCATGACGATCGGCAACTCGTCGGCGCGGCGCCAGCGGCGGATCTCGGTGGCCAGGTCCATGCCGTCGAGGTCGGGCATGCTCATGTCGAGCACGGCCACGTCGAAGGCCTCGCCGTGGCGCACGTGGTCGAAGGCTTCCAGCGCCGACGGCAGCGTCGACGGCAGCATGCCCCATTGCAAGGCCAGCTTGGTCAGGATGCGGCAGTTGGTCTGGTTGTCGTCGACGTTCAGGATGCGCTTGCCCACCAGCGCCGGTGCGTCGCGCTGCAAGAACGCCGGTGCGGCGGCGGCCGGCGCCAGTGTGGCCAGCACATGGACATGGAACACCGAGCCGTGGCCGAACTCGCTTTCGGCGTTGACGTTGCCGCCCATCAACTCGGCCAGGCGCCGGCTGATCGCCAGGCCCAGGCCAGTGCCGCCGTACTTGCGCGTGGTCGAGGCATCGACCTGGGTGAACGACTGGAACAGCCGCGGCAGGTGCTCGGGCGCGATGCCGATGCCGGTGTCCTTGACGGCGAAGTGGATGCGCTGGGTGTTGGCATCGACGCGTTCGCTGTCGACGTTGACGAAGACCTCGCCCTGGTGGGTGAACTTGACCGCGTTGGACAGCAGGTTGACCAGGACCTGGCGCAGCCGGGCCGGGTCGCCGACCAGCGCCTCGGGCGTGCCTTCCTCGATCAGGTAGGCCAGGTTCAGGCCTTTTTCGAGGGCCCGCGGCGTGACCAGGTCGAGCGAGTCTTCGACCAGGCGGCGCAGGTCGAAGGCGTGCTGTTCGATCTCGAGCTTGCCGACATCGGCCTTGGAGTAGTCGAGGATGTCGCTGATGATTTCGAGCAGGGCCTCACCGCTGCTGTGGATGGTGCGGGCGAAGTCGCGCTGGTCGGGCGACATCGGCGTGTCCAGCAGCAGCGTGGTCATGCCGATCACGGCGTTCAGCGGGGTGCGGATCTCGTGGCTCATGTTGGCCAGGAACAGGCTCTTGGCGCGCGCCGCCGCCTCGGCTTCGGACTTGGCGCGCTCCAGGTCCAGCGACTGCTGGTGGCTGGCAGTGACATCGGTGACAGTGCCGATATAGCCGTTGACTTGGCCGTCGGCCGCGAGGCTGGCCACCGCATTGCCCATCACCCAGCTCAGGCTGCCGTCGGGGCGCAGGAAGCGGTAGCGCATCTGGAAGGTCAGGCCAGCGGCGGCCGCGGCGTTCCACGATTCGCGCACGCTGGCGCGGTCGGCCGGGTGCAGCGCGCGCAGCCAACCGCTGCCCGCCGCCTCCTGGGCCGACATGCCGGCGATGTCGCACCAACGGTCGTTGACATAGAGGCAGCGGCCCTGCGGGTCGGTCTGGAAGATGCCCACCGGCGCGGCCAGGGCCAGGCCGCGAAAGCGCGCCTCGCTTTCGGCCAGCGCGCGTTCGGCGCGGCGCGCGTCGCTCACGTCGCGCAGGATGGCGGTGAAGTAGATGCGGCCCTCGAGCTCGACATGCGAGATCGACGCCTCGGCATCGAACAGGCTGCCGTCGGCGCGCAGGCCTGGCAGGTCGCTGCGCTCGCCCATGCGGCGCGAGGCGCGCGGCGAAGCACCGAACGCGCGCATGTGTTCGCCATGCCGCGCCCGCACCGCGTCGGGCAGCAGCATCGCCAGCGGCTGGCCCAGCACGGCCGCGGCGCGGTGGCCGAAACAGCGTTCGGCGCTTTCGTTGAAGAGCACGATGCGCTGCTCGGCGTCGGCCACGATCACGGCGTCGTCGGCGATCGCCAGCAGCCGCTCGAGCAGCAGCGCCGAACTTTGCCGCTCCAGCCCGGGCAGCAGCGATGGCGTCATCGGCCGCTCCGGTGGCCGTGCGGCGGATGGTTCACGAAGGCTTGATCCGCGCCACGCCGCCGAAGCTGCCGACCCACAGCGTGCCGTCCTTGGCGGTGGCCATCGAGAACACGGCGTTGTTGAACAAGCCGTCCTTCATGGTGAGCACGTCGAAGCCACCTTCCTTGTTCATCTTTGCCAAGCCGTTGTTGGTGCCGATCCACATCGTACCTTTCGGGTCGATGTGGAGCATGAAGACATGGTTGCCCGGCAGGCCCTCGGCCACGGTGTACTGCTGCCAGGCCTTGCCGTCGAAGCGCGACAGCCCGCCGCCCCAGGTGCCGGCCCAGACGACACCCTGCGCATCGACCGCCAGCGCGACGATGTAGTTCGGGTTGTAGGCCACGTCGATCTTCGACAGCCCCATCTCTTCCTTTTGCCGCGCATGGTGCTCGGAGACCTTGGACGGATCGGTCTTGTACTCGATCGCGTTCTTGACCCGCTCGTAATCCGCGCCCAGGCCCTTGGCATGGTTCCAGTTTTGCCATTGGCCGCCTTTCACATGCGCCAGGCCGCCCTCGGTGGCGAGCCAGACGTCTCCGTCCTTGCCCTCGGCCAGGCCATAGACCCAGTCGTTGGGCAGCCCGCCCTTGGTGCTCTCGACGGTGTGCAGCTCCCACTTCGAGCGGTCCTTCAGGTTGCCGCCGCGCACGACGTTGACGCCCGACCAGGTGGCGATCCAGACGTCGCCGTTCTTGGTCTTGAGTACGTCGTAGACGAAGGCGTCGCCCAGGCCTTCGGGGATGTTGTAGGTGTCCCATTTTTCGGTCTTGGCATTGAGCACCGACATGCCGCCGCCGTAGGTGCCCAGGACCAGGCGATCATCGAGCTTGCCGACGTAGAACACGCCGTTGGAGAGCAGGCCGCTGCTGGTGTCGAAGAGTTTGTAGTCGTCGCTGCGCGTGTCGTAGCGCACCACACCGCCCGAGGTGCCGACCCAGACCGTGTCGCCGTCGGCAAAGATGCGCTTGACGTTCTTGTTGCCGACGCGGAAGTGGGTGAACTTCTGCGTCGCGTCGGCGCCGACCTTGCCTTCGCGCTGCGGCGCGGCCACCGGCCGGTGCGGCGCCGAAGCCGCGGGCGCAGCCAACTGCGCCGTCAGCACGGCCGAATTGGCCGCGGCATTGCTGCGGCCGAGTTGGTAGGCGCCGGCCACGGCGCCTGCGATGCCGATGGCCACCAGGCCGGCGGCGGTGAAGTTCAGGGCCATCGAGTCTCCTTGCTGCGGTTGCCCGCGGATTGAATTGCCTTAGCGGGCGATGCGCGCCACGCCTTTTTTCGTACCGGCCCAGACATCGCCGTTGGGTGCCACCGCCAGGGCATAGACATTGCGGTCGAGCAGGCCGTCGGCCACGCCGAGGTTCTTGAAGGCCTTGCCGTCCCAGCGCGAGACGCCGTTGCTGGTGCCGAACCACATCGCGCCGTCGCGGCCCTGCGCCACGCTGTAGACGATGTTGCCGGCCAGGCCGTCCTTGACGGTGTAATTGGTCCAGGCCTTGCCGTCCCAGCGCGACGCGCCGGCCCCCCAGGTGCCGGCCCAGATGCTGCCGTCGGCGGCGGCCAGGATCGAGAACACGTAGTTCGGGTTGTAGGTGGCCGGGCCATCGGCGCCGACCGACAGGTCATGGCGCGAGCGCGTGCCCAGCCCGGTATTGGCCGAGAACGGCAGCTTGTCGTCATTGGCGGCACCGAGGCCGTCCTTGTGCGTCCACGAGACCCACTTCTTGCCGTCGAGCATCGACACCCCGCCTTCGGTGCCGAACCAGACGCGGTCCAGCGCATCGACGCTGATGCCGTAGACCCACTCGTTGACCAGCTCCTTGACATAGGTGCTGAACTTGCCGGTCTTGGCGTCGACCTTGTTGACGCCGGCCCAGGTGCCGATCCAGAAGTCGCCGTTGCGCTGTTGCCCGAAGGAGTAGATCCAGTAGTCGGCCAGCCCGTGCATCGGGAAGAACGTCTTCCACTTGCCGTCCTTGTAGCGCGACACGCCGCCGGCATTGGTGCCGAACCACTTGTTGCCGTCGCGGTCCAGGCCGACCGCGAACACGTATTCGTTGGCCAGGCCTTCCTTGCGCGTGAAGGTGCTGCGCAATTTGCCGCTGGCCAGGTCGACCTCGTGCACCCCCGCCGAAGTGCCGACCCAGATCGAGCCGCGCGCGGGTTCCACCGTCAGCGCGCGGACATACACCGTGGGGCCGACTTCGTAGGCGTCTTTGACGCGCTGGGCCTGGGCCGGCGCCAGCAGCGCGCAGGCCAGCGTGAGGGCGAGGGCGAGCAATTGGCTGGCGCGCAGGGGCTTCATCGGATGGTTCTCAGGTGGGCAACGATGTCGAGCATTTCGCGGTCGCGCAATTGCCCCTGGTAGCCGGGCATCGCGCCGCGCCCGCTGCGGATCGTCGCCAGCAGCGCCAGGTCGGGTTTGAGCAGGGCGGTCGGGCGCGAGAAATCGGGCGCCACCGCGAGCACCGGGCGGCCGTTGGCGCCGTGGCAGCCGGCGCAGTGCAGGCGATAGAGGTCGGCGCCCTTGAAGACATCGGCGGCGATCGCAGCGTGGCTGGCGCCGAGAATCAGCAGCCACGCCAGGCCGGGCAGCGCTGACGCACCGCGCTTCATTTCGTCGGCGCCTTGGCCGCCGGCGCGGCCTGCTGCTTGCGCAACGCGGCAGCGCGGGCCTGCCAGGTTGCCGCCTGCGCGGGATCGGCAACCAGTCCGCTGCCGCCCGATTGGTAGGCGCGCGCCAGCGCGTCGGCCGATAGCGCGTGTCCGCGCTCGGCCGCACGGCGCCAGGTGGCCACGGCACCGGCACCGTCGCGGCCGTCGGGATCGAGGCCCCATTGGCGCTTCAGGTACGCATTGGCCAGCGATTCGATCGATGCAGCATGCCCGAGGTCGGCCGCTTTTGAGAAATGCTGCAGCGCCAACTTCTCATCTTTGGCAACGCCGCGGCCGGTCAGGTAGAGGTTGGCCAGGCCGGCATGGCCTTCGACGTCGTCCTGCGCCGCCGCGTCGCGGTACAGGCGAGCGGCATCTTCGACGAAATCGGCACGGTCGAGGATGAAGGCCAGCAGCGATTGCGCCGGCGCATGCCCGGCCTGGGCGGCGCCGCGCAATGCCGCCATCGCCGCGACCACATCGCCGCGCTGGTAGGCCTGCAGGCCGCGTTGGTAGTCGTCGACCGGGGCCGCGCCCACGGCACAGGCACAGGCCAGCAGCGCCCCGATCATCCAGCCCTGTAGCCAACGTCCCACCATTTCGCATGCCTTTCGATTGCGCACTTCAGCTCCGTCGAGTGCGAAATCCATGCCAGTGGGCTCAGGGCAGTGGCTCGGCGGGCGACTCTTCGAGCTTGCGGTACAGGCTCGACAGGCCGATGCCCAGGCGCTGTGCCGCGAGGCGGCGGTCGTTGCCGGCCTCGTCGATCGCGCGGCGGATCAGCGACAGCTCGAAGCGGCGCACGCGTTCGCGCAGGCTGCCGTCGTCGCCGGTGGCGGGCGCCGCGCCGGCCGCCTCGGCGGCGCCGCGCGTGACTTCGGGCGGCAGGTCGGCGACGTGGATGCAACCGCCGTCGGCCAGGATCGCGGCGCGGGCGAGCACGTTTTCCAACTGGCGCACGTTGCCCGGCCAGGCGAAGTTGACGAGCAGGTCTTCGGCCTCGGCATCGACCGTCAAGACCTGATGGGTGCCCGAAGGCACCAGGCGTTGCGCGATCAGGTGGCGCAGCAGGCCGGGGATGTCGGCGCGGCGCTCGCGCAGCGGCGGCATCGGGATCTGGAATACCGACAGGCGAAAGAACAGGTCTTCGCGAAAGCGGCCCTGGGCCACGGCCGCGGGCAGGTCGCGGTTGGTCGCGGCGATGATGCGCACGTCGATCTTGCGGCTTTGCTCGGAGCCGAGCGCGCGCACTTCCTTGGCTTCGAGGATGTGCAGCATCTTGGTCTGCATCGACAGCGGCAACTCGCCGATCTCGTCGAGGAAGATCGTGCCGTGGTCGGCCTGCAGGAACAGGCCCTTGCGGGCGCGATCGGCGCTGGTGAAGGCGCCTTTTGTGTGGCCGAACAATTCGCTCTCGATCAGGGTCTCGGGAATCGCGCCGCAGTTGACGGCGACGAAGGGCCCATTGCGGCGCGACGACAACTCGTGCACGCGGCGCGCCGCCACGCCCTTGCCGGTGCCGCTCTCGCCGGTGATCAGCACCGTGCTGTCGGTCGGCGCCACGCGGCTGACCAACCGCTCGGTGGCCTGCATCGAGGGCGAGCTGAAGGCGAAGGTCTTGTCGCCGGGGCCCATCACCAGGCTGCGAAGCGCGCGGTTTTCTTCGCGCAGGTCGCGCAGCGCGTCGATCTGCTCGAGCCGGTGCACGATCTCTTCGTTGCGGACCGGCTTGGTGATGTAGTCCCAGGCGCCGGCCTTGATGGCGTCGATGGCCGAGTCGACCGAGGCGAAGGCAGTGACCATGATGAAGGTGGCGGCGTGGCCGCGCGTGCGCGCCAGCTTGAGCAGCTCGATGCCGTCCATCACCGGCATGAAGATGTCGCTGAGGACGACGTCGAACGTGGCAGCGTCCATCTTGGCCAGCGCCTGCGCGGCCGAGGCCGCCGACTCGACGCTGTAGCCGGCCTTGGCGATGGCCGCGGCCAGCACCTGCCGCACGGCCGGTTCGTCGTCAACGACGAGCACGTTCAACTCGGCCATCACATTCATCCTGTGTCGTCGCCGGGTTCGGCGGGCAAAGTCAGTCTAATGCGCAGCAGGGGGCCCTCGCCTTGACCCAGGGCAAGGTGGCCGCCCTGCGGCTCGATGATGGCGCGGCAGATCAACAACGCGCGCTGGACCTCGGGGCGGCTGAAGTCGAGCAGCGGCGGGAAAGAGATCTGCAGCGTGATCTGGCCGGGGCCGGCGGCGGTGGCGACCTGCAGTGATGCACCTTGCGGTCCGGCCGCGACCATCGCCTCGCAGGCCAGCGACATGAGCTGCATCAGCACCTGGCGCAGCGCATCGCCGACCGTGCGCACGGCCGGCAGCAGCGGGTCGAGCTCAGTCTCGAAGCGCAGGTGGCGGTAGCGCCGGTCGTAGCCGCTGAGCTGGATCACCCGGCGCAGCATGGCGTTCAAGTCGATCCAGTCGGGCTCGGTGGTTTCGGGGGCCGCGACATCGGCCAACTGGCGTGCGGCGCGGGCCGCGCGCTCGGCCTGGGCCAGGATCAGTTGCGTCGCTTCGTCGAGCTGCTGCGGCGTGGGCGGCTCGGTGGCGGCACGCAGGGCCTGCGCAGCCCCGCTGATCGCCGCCAGCGGATTGTTGACTTCATGCGCCACGCCGGCGGCCAGCGCGGCCACGCTGAGCATCTTGTCCTGGTGCGAGCGGCGCTGGTTGTCGAGCTCGATCTGCTGCTCGCGCTCATCGAGGTCCAGGGCCATGCGGTTGACAGCGTGCATCAGGCGGCCGAGCTCGTCGTTGCGGCGCACCCGGATCGCCACCCCGCGCGCGCCGTGCACGATCTGCCGGGCATGGATCTCGAGGCGCCGGATGTCGCCGGCCAGGCCGGCGAAGAACCAGGCCACGATCGAACCGAACAGCGCCAGGCCGACCACCGCCAGCAACGCAGACGCCACCGTGACGGCGTCGTACTGCCGTTGGTAGCCCAGCGCCAGCGCCTCGCGCTGCTCGGCCAGGCCGTTGCGGCGGATCTCCAGATCGTCGGCGGCGCGGCCGAGTGCATCGTGCAGGTCGACGCGGTTGGTGCGATCGGGCAGGATTCTCAAGGCCTGGAAACTGCGATCGATGGCGCGTTCGAGCAAGGCGTAGGCGGGGTCGAAGTCGTCGAGCGCATCGAACAGCCCGGCGATCGACTGCATCGACTGCGACAGCGCCTCGGGTCCGGCCGCGGCCGGCCGGGCCGGGCTGGTCTTGAGCGCGTCGTCGGCCAGTGCGCTGTGGACCCGGGCTTCGGCCAGTGCCACCGCTTTCTCATGCTGTGCCAGTCGCTCCAGGGCCTGCATGCTGGCCAGGATCTGGCCGCGCTCGTCGGCCAGGTACAAGGCCGCGACCAGCACATAGCTCAGCAGCGCCAGCGTGGCGGCAACGCCCTTGCTGCGCAAGGACCGGCGCAGCGGCAGCGGGGCGTCGCTGGCCATCGCGGGCGGGGTGATCGGCCGCTGCGCCGCGCGCGGTGGTGCGGGAACGGCGCTTGCATCACCGCCTTGCCAACCCGGGAGCCTGGACATGCGCATGCGCGGAAGATTGATGGCCATTGTCGGTCTGTCCCTGGTCGTTCTCGGTGTTCGCGCCGATACGCTGCAAGACGCTGTCGATGCGATCCAGCGCAAGGACTACCCCGCCGCCGTGCGCCTGCTCGAACCGCTGGCACGCGCCGGCAATGCTTCGGCCCAGACCCGCCTGGCGCTGCTCCACTACCATGGCCATGGTGTGCGCGAGAGCGACGCGCTGGCCTTGCAGTGGTTCGAGCGCGCCGCGCGCCAGGGTCTGGCCGAAGCCCAGTACCACCTAGGCAATATGTATGCCTATGGCCTGGCCGCCTTGCCGGCCGACGCCGATGCCCACCGCCTGGCCGCGCAGTGGTACTTCGAGGCCGCGCGCCAGGGCCATGCCGAGGCCCAGTACAGCCTGGGCATCCTGTTCCTGACCGGCAGCGGGGTGTCGCAGGACACCGAGGAGGCGCGCCACTGGATCGCCCGCGCCGCAGCGCAGGGCCACGCCGACGCCGCGGCCTACCTCAAGGCCGAGCCGCCGCGCTGAGGGCAGGGCCGCTGCCGTCGCACGTCGCGCGACCCGCGACGCGTGACGCGGCGCGCATCCCCAATCACGCGCCGTGGATCGGGCTTCGCCTGGCCGCTGGCGTGGCCCCCTTGGGGAGCGGCGAAGCCGCTTCGGGGGTGGGCCACTTCAAGGTTGCACGCGGTCGATGGTGATGCGAACGCCGCTGGCCGTTACGGCCACCGGCTCGCTCTGGCCAATCAGGTCGCCGGCCTGCGGCGTGGCGTTGCCGCTTTTGGAAATGCGCGCACCGACGATCACCTGGCTGGCACCCGACAGCCGCGTGGCCGGTGTCATGGCCATCGAATCGTCGAGCGTGAACTCGTACGGCAGGGTGGCGCTGCGGCGCACGATCGCCAGCGGCATGCGCGGGCCCTCGACGGCGCGGGCGAAGACGAACAGGGTGTCGCCCGCGGCCACGCGGGCGGCCAGCGCCGGGCTGAGCTGCACCGTGCCGCTCAGCTTGGCCGCCGCCGCCGCGGTGGCTGCTACAGACGCGGCGGGTGCTGCGGCACGCGCCGTCGGCGCAGTGCCGCTGTCGAGCTGCGTGGCCTCGGCGAGGCTCTCCTGCACCGAGCGCGCCATCGGCGAATCGGGCGGCACGAGCACGACCAGGCGTTCCCAATAGCGGCGCGCGGCGGCGTAGTCCTTGGTTTCGAAGGCCACGCTGCCGGCCAGGGCCAGAGCCTTGACGTGGCGCGGGTCGAGATCCAGCGCCTGCTGCACCACCTTTGCCGGCTCGCCGGCCAGGCGCTTGCCCTGGGCCATGCCCAGCACGTCGGCGAAATCGGCCAGCAGGCTCGGGTCGGCCGGCGTGAGTGCGACGGCGCGGCGCATCGCGATCGCGGCGTCGGGGTAGCGGCCGAGCGCGGTGTAGGAGCGGCCCAGCATCATCCAGCCTTCGGCGTTGTTCGGCTCGGCCTTCAGCCGCTCGGCCAGGGCCGTCACCATCTTCTCGATCTGCTCGGGCGTGATGCTGTGGCGCGCTTGGCCGTCACTCGCCGCCGCGGCGGCCAATGCCGGCGCCACACCGTCGGGGGTGCCGAGCCACTGGTAGGTGAGCAGGCTGCCCAGCGGAATCAACAAGGCCAGCGCGATGGCCGCGCCGCGCGACGGGCGCGGCGCCGCCGTGGCCGGCGTTGCCGCGGCGGTGTCCTCGAGCACCCGGCTCTGGATTTCGGCGCGCGCCTGCTCGAAGCGCTCGGGCGTGATCAGGTCATTGGCCAGGTCGCCCTCGGCCTCGCGCAACTGATCGCGGTGCACCGCCACATTGACGCCGCCACTGTTCACGCCATCGCCCTTCGGCCGCAGCAGCGGCGGCAGCAACAGCAGCAGCGCGCCGACCGCCAACAGCGCGGCAACGATCCAGAAGACGATCATGCGAACGGCCCCGCAGACCCCGCATGCGGGAAGCGTTTCCCGCTATCGGGAAGGGGGGGCTTGGGCCGAGGGCCGGGGCAGTGAGGGTCGATGGGCATGGCGTAAGGGTAGCAAGTCTGCGGCCAGCCGGGCGCTCAGGGTTTGGTGGCGGCTGGCGTTTCGCGCTGTTGCTCCCATTCCCATAGCGCGGCGCGGGCCCGGCTCAGGTGCTCGGGGCGCTCGCTGCGCGCCAGGTGCAGGTAGGTGCGCATCGCGCCCGTGGCCAGCGCCAGGTCGCCTGTGGCTTCATGGCTCAGGGCCAGGCCGTAGTAGGCGTTGGCCTGGTCGGGTCGCAATGCCGTGGCGCCTTCGAAGAAGTCGCGCGCCTCCTTGAAGCGCTTCAGGCCGACCAGCGCAAACCCCATGTTGACATGGGCCTCGGGCATCGTCGGGGCAAGCTCGATCACGCGATGGAACGCGACCAGCGCATGCTCATGCTGCTGCGCGTGCAACATCATCAACCCCTGCTGGAAGCGCTCGTTGACTTCCGGATTGGCTGGCGCGCCGGGCGCAGCCTGCACCGACTCGGTCGGACTGCCGATGGCAACGAGCTCGGACAGTGTGGCCAGCAACGCGCCGCCGGCGACAACACCGCTGAGCGTCAGCGCCAAGGCCTTCCAGCGTGCGTCAGGCCGAAGTCGCGTCCTGCTCACACCGCCCCCTTGTGCGCCGCGGTTGAGACAAACGGCACGCCGAAGAATGTCAGGAACGCCAGCACGAAGACGCCGATGATGAGCAGCGCGCTGAGTCGCGGCTGCAGTTTGAACGTCGTTCGCGCATGAACGAAGAAGGCCAGCGTGAGCCAGGTCAGGAAGGCCCAGGTTTCCAGCGGATCCCAGGCCCAGTAGCGGCCCCAGGCATCCTGCGCCCAGACCGCGCCGACGATCAGCATCAGGGTCTCGAACGCAAAGCCGAGCATCATGAAACGGAAGGCCAGGTTCTCCAGCCGTGCGCTGTCGGGCAAGCGCGCCAGCCGCTGCGCGAAGACGGCCCAATGCCGCAGCAGGATCAGGCCGGCGATGCCCACGGCCACCAGCACCGAACCGAGGAAGACCTTGCCGAACAGCACATGGATGTAGAGCCAGATCGTGCGGTAGGTCGGTGGCAGGTGGCCGTCGGCGGGGCTGGTTGCCAGCAGCCAGGCAATCATCAACAGCAGGATCGGCATCACCACCATGGCCGCAGGGCGGACCGCGGGCACGCGCCAGCAGGCCAGCAGGAAAATCAGCAGCAGGCTCCAGACATTGCTCGAGAGGATTTCAAACAGGGTGATGAACGGGCCGTGGCCCAGACGCTCCCAGCGCAGGCCAATGGCTGCGGCGTGCACGGCCAGTCCGATGACCAGCAGCGCCAGCACCGCGCGCTGCATGCGCCGCGCCGCCAGGGTGGCGCCGACCGCGGTCGAGCCCGCCAGCGCATACAGGGCCAGTGCGCTCCACAGCAGCAGCAACTCCGTCGTCATCGCTCAGGCATCCCAGGCTTGCGCCGCGAACTTGTGGCCGAAGTGCCAGGCCAGCGCGGCCACCACCAGCACACAGGCGGCGGCCAGCCATGGCAAGGTCCAGTCGTAGAACACGGTGTAGCCCATCCACAGCGTCAATCGCTCGTAGGTCAACACGCCCTCGGGCAGGGTGATCCGGCCACCCGGGACCAGTTCATGGCGCGCCTCGCCGATGCGCATCACCAGCTTGTGCTGCGCGGGCACGCGCAATTGCCAAGCTTGTTGCGGATCGAGGACCACTTCATCGAATTGCAGCATCGTCCAGACGGCGATTTGCGTGGTGGGCAAGGTCCACTCCAGCGACTGACGCAATTCCTGGGTTGGATAGGACGGCAAGTTGACGCTGCCGCGGTGCGCCGCGCCGCCGTGCGGCTGCCACAGGAAAACTGGCGCGAAGCCCTTGTTGGCGCTGGTGTAGAAGCGGTAGCCGCGGCGCACCAGCGGTTCGTTGTCGCCGATCACCGCACGCTGCTCGCCCGCGGCGTCATCCACCCAGCGCACGGCGTTGCGGGTTTGCGCCCGGCGCACCCCTTTTTCATAGCGGATGGTGTAGCCGTCGTTGGTGAACGCCGCGCGTTCGAGTTGGGCGCCGTGCCAGGGGCCGCTCTCGCTCTGCGTCAGTTGGCCGCTGAAGGTTTCGCCCTCGGCGAGTTCGAGTTGTCCGGTGAGGTAGGTCAGCCGGCCTGCGGCCACCAGCAGCAACACGGCCAGCAGCGCCAGGTGAAAAGTCAACAGCGCCGTCTGTTGGCGGAACACCGGCTTGGTCAGCACAACTGCGCTCAGGTTGAGTGCGCACAACATCAGCGGCGTGACCAGCAGCCACACGAACCCGGTTGCAAGGTAGTACGCGAGCACGCCTGAGGCGAGCGCAGCAAGCGAGGCCAGCGTCAGCTTCGGTGAAGCCAGGCGCGTGAGCCAGGGCGCCGCGAACCAGCCCACGGGCAGGGCGGTCGAGCTGGCCTTGGCGACGCTGGCAACCATGCTCATGGCGCGTTCTTGCAGCTCTCGCTGCCGTCGGCCATCCAGTTCTGCCCACTCTGGCCGTTGCCCGGCGCGCCGGCCGAGCCACAGCTCGACTGCGACCAGGTTCCGCTGGCGCGGAAGGTGCGGATCTTGAGCACCGCATTCATGTAGTACGGGCCGTTGTTGTACGGCGCGGTGGTGTTGTTGCGCACCTGTGTGCCGGGCGGCAAACCGACCTCGGGGCCGACGTCATTGAGGTTGACCAGAAAGGCCTTGTTCTTCCAGCCATGCGGTACGGCGATGTGGCACCAGTTGCAGCGGATCTTGCCGATGCGATCGACATGCAGGGTGTGATAGTTCGTTCCGCCCGAGGAAAAACCAGAACCACCGTTGCCGCCCGAGGTGCCGTAGTTGGCGTAGTCGTGGCACTTGAAGCACAGCCCCGTGGCCTGCTGCCCGGAGCCGGTGCTGGTGTTCCACAGACCTTTGAGCAGGAAGTTGTTGTTCGAGCCGTGCGGGCCCCAGGGACTGCCGTTCTCGCCGCCATTGGGGATCACCGAGGTGGCAGAGGTGACGTTGGAGCCGTGGCAGTCGCTGCAGTACATCGTCTGCGCGCCGACCGCATTGCGCCACGGCAGACGCCAACTGTTGACGCTGATGCCGCGGACCGCCGGGTTGCGGCCGGTGATGTCCATCACGGGATGCCATGAGCGGTGGTTGTTGGTTGCATACGCCGGCGCAGCGCCCGAATCGGTGGTCGACAGTTCGCCGCGGTGGGTCACTGGCGCCTGGAACTCCTTGGCCTGGTTGGTGTAGATCGTCAGGTTGTTGGTGCCACTGGGCGTGCCGCCGAGGCGTCCGAGGGGCGGGCGGTTGCCCAGCGGGTAGACGTTGTTGTCGGCGTAGCCGTTGTCCGAATGGCACTTCATGCAGACCTGGTACTCGCGCGTGACGTAGCTGGCGGCCACCGAGGTGTCGACACTGGCACCGGGGTCGCCGCGCTTGACGCTGTAGCCGATCGGCAGTTGCTGGAACGAGGCCGAACCGTATTGCGGCTCGACGCCCCAGGCGCCGCGCAGCACGCCCGAGGCCAGGTTGGTGTGGGTGTAGCCGGTGACCTCGTCGTGGCGGTGCGTGCCGGCGGCATCGGGCGCGGCGGCGATGCCGCCCGCGCCACCAGCGAAGGAGCGGAACTTGACCACCCGGTGCGGGTTGTGGCAATCGGTGCATTCGGCGTGGCGCTGCGCCAGCAGCGACTTCGGCTCCATGAAATCGGCGCCGCAGCGGTTGTTGGACGTGGTGCAGTCGACGTTCGGATCGCTGAAGTTGGCCGATATGTCGTGCACTTCCTGGGTCGTGCCGCCCTGCTCGGCGGTGGTGATCGGCATGCGGATCGCCAGGTTGAAATCGCTCTCGATGTTCGGCACCGTGGTGGCGCCGGACAACACCGAGTTGGCGCTCGTGGTGTGGCACTGGTAGCAGGTCTTCTCGAGCGCCGGGTTGCCGCCCTGCTTGGCGGCCAGCGGGCTGCCCGGCGGCAGCGGGGCGTCAGTGCCTTCGCGCGTCAGGCGCCGTGCGCCCTGCACCGGGTGGGTGTCGTGGCAGTTCAGGCAACTCGCCTTCCACACGGGGGTGCCGGCCGGAAACTCGCGCAGCGCGGCGGCGGCGGCCAGGTAGGTGGGCGTGGCCACGTCGGGCCGCGCATGGGCTGAGTAGGCCCAGCTACCGGCGTTGCCGTTCTTATCGTGGCACGACAGGCAGATGATGTCGTTGGCGGCCGAGGGGTTGGCGCTCGGTGCGGCTTCCTGGAAACGCTGCGCGCGCAGGAACTTCTGGTTGCCCTTGCTGGCATCGAGTTCTCGCGTGTGCGGGTCGTGGCAGGTGGCGCATTGCACCTGGCCGAGGTTGCCGTTGCCGGTCGGCTCGAGCGGCAACAGCGGCTTGAAGCCCGGCGAGCGCAAGCCCAGCACGCTGCCGCTGCCGGCCGGCCAGCGCTGTTGCGCGTCGACCGGACGCAGCTCGCCGTCGCGGGTGGCCAGCGCACTGGTGTAGGTGACCGAGATCGGGTGGTCGTTGCGCAGGTCGGTGCCGAGGTAGCGCGTGAAGCCGCTGGCCGTGCCTTCACCTGCGGGCATGGTGCCGCCGGGGCCGGTGCCGGTCATCGGGATTGTCGCGTTCTGGTTGCCGTTGAGCACGTTGACATTGCCGATCGCCAGGGTGCCGTCGTGGCACGACAGGCACAGCTTGGAGCTGCCGCCCGGCGTGGCGTTAAAGCCATCGACGATGGTCTGCGAATCCATCGAGCTCGAGGTGTAGGGTGTGTAGGTCGAGCCCGCCGGAACGCGGCGGTTCCACAGTGGCGCGCGCATCGCGGCGGCCCCTTGATCGGCCTGTGTCGCGCCATGCGGCGTGTGGCAGAAGACGCAGACCTCGCTGGTGCCGCCGGCTGCGGCGCGCGTCGTGCCGGGGCCGTTGACCGACAGGTTGTGGCGCGTGCCGCGCACGTCGCTGACACGCTGCGCCTGGGCCACGGGTGCGGGCAGCAGCCCGGCCAGGATTGCCAAAGCAGCCAGGATGGGGATCGTGCAGCGCATCAGTTTCCCCCCAGGAACTGGAACGCGACGACGCGGCCATTGAACATGTCGGCGATGAAGACGCGGTTGCGCGCGTCAACCCACACGCCCGCGGGCAGGTAGAAGCGGCCGGTGGCGGTGCCGGTGCCGCCGATCGGCAGCAGGAACTCGCCATGGCTGGAGTACACCAGCAGGGTGTCGAAGTACGACTCGACGATGTACACATTGCCTTCGCTGTCGACCGCCACGCCCTTGGGCCGCACCAGGTTGCCGATGACCAGGCCGCGCGCGCCGAACTGGCGGTTCAGCACGTCGCCTTCGGCACTGAAAACCTGGACCCGGCTGTTCAGGGTGTCGGTGACGTACAGCTCGTCGTTGACATAGGCCAGGTGGGTCGGGAAGTTGAACTCGCCATTGCCGTCGCCACGGCCGCCGATCACGCGCACCAGCAGGCCGGCGTCGGTGAAGACCTTGATGTCGTGGGCCTGGGTGTCGGCGACGAACAGCAGGCCGCGCTTGGCGTCGCGCGCCAGCCCGGTCGGGCGCTTCAACAGGCCGCGGCCGATCACGCCGGCCGGCTCGCCGCGGGCGTCGAGCGCGAACACCGCACCGAGCTCGGCATCGGCCACGTACAGGCGCCCCGGCGCCACCGCCAGGCCCGACGGTGCAACGAAATTCGCCAGGCCCTGGGCGCGTTCCCAGACTTGCAATTCACCGGCCTTCTCGTCGAAAACGAAGACCGCCTGGCGGCTGGTGTCGCTGACATACAGGCGGCCGTTGTCGTCGCCGACCACGGCACTCGGGCGCTGCAACACGACCGGTTGCGGCGCCCGGTCGTCCAGGCCGGCGATCCAGCGGCCGAATGCCTTGAGGCCGCCGCCGTCCACCGCTTCGGGCTGGAAATTGCGCTCACCGGTGAGCGTGCCGGTATAGAGAAAGCGCGGCACCTCGGGCGCGGCCGGCCACATCAATTGCTTGCCTTCGGGGGCATCGTCCATGCCGTAGTGCAAACGGCCGCGGATCGGCTGCGGGCCGGCGCAGCCGGTCAGCAGCACGAGCAGCAGGAGCAGCAGCCGCTTCATGGCGCGGCCTCGCCGAGCTGGTGGATCACGACCTGGCCCACCAGGCGGTCGGTCACGGCGAGAAAACCCTCGTCGATGGCGATGCCGCCGATCTGCTGCACGCCGAGCTGCTCGGCCGTGAGCACGATGGTCGGCGCACCCGAGCGCAACACGCGCAGCGAACGCAATGTGGACTCGACGACGAAGACGCGATCCCAGCGGTCAACCGCCAAGGCCACCGGCTGGCGCAACTCGCCGGCACCCAAGGTCTCGACGATGCGGCCGTCGCGCTCGCTGCGATACACCGCGCCGGCACTGCGGTCGAGCAGGTACACCCCCCGCTTGCCGATCGTGATCGCATCGACCTGCAACAGGCGGCCGTCGCGCAGGGGCCGTACCGGCACCACCAGTGAGCCGACCGCGCGCAGCTCCGACCATTGGCCCAGCGGTCCGTCGGCCTGCAGCAGCGTGTTGCCGGCATCGGCCAGCGCGATCGCACTCGGCACCGCGCCCGCCGTGGCGCGAAAGCTCTGCAACAGCCGGCCGTCGCGGCCGAAGCGCAGCACCTGGCGCGTCGGCGGGTCGAGCACCCAGGCCGACAGATCGGGGCCGAGCAGCAGCGCGGTGCCCGGCCCGACCGGCGCACCGGCGATGCCGGTCAGCGTGTTGCTCATCGCATCGGCGCGCCAGAGCCGGCCGCTGGCCAGGTCGGCGACCAGCAGGTCGCTGCCACGCAAAGCCAGCGGACCCGGCGCGATGAACTTGACGAACATGCCGCTGCCCGGCCGCACCGGCAGCCCGGTGCCCGGCGTCGGCGGCGCGAGAAACCCGCCTTGCACCGTGCGCCAGGGCGACAGCAGCGGGCGCACGGGCGCAGCACGCGCATCCGGCGACACGCCGAGCGGCTCGGCGGCGCAGCCCGCAAGCAGCGCGCAGGCCAGCAAGGCGCGGCGGCGCAGCAGCATCACCAGCGCCCCGGCCCGGAGGTTTGCGCGCCACCGATGATGCCGCTGGGCAGGCCCGGCTTGCCCGAGTGACACAGGTCGCAGCGGTCGGGGCCCCAGGCGATGCGGTCGTTGTGGCACATGCCGCAGAACTTGCCGTCGAGGATGTCGGCCATCAGCACATCGTTGGCGCCGGCGCGCATCTTGAAGCCGAGTTCCTGGTGGCAGACCTTGCAGCGGAAGCGGATGCGGTGGAACCAATGCGGGAAGACCACCGGCCGCACGCCCTGCTTGTCGGAATAACGGTTGAGCACCACGTCGGCATATTCGGCCGACGGCGCCGTCGGCAGCAACGCCAACGTGGCGGCCAAGGCGAGCGTGGCACGCATGTTCATGGCGCGGCCTTGCGCGGCAGCGAGGCGTTGGGCACGCTGTGGCAGCGGTTGCATTCGGTCAGCGGGAAGGACACGGCGCCGTGGCACAGGCCGCACTGTTCGCCGTTGAGGATCGCCATCATGCTGAACTTGTTGGCGCCGGCTTTTGACTTGAACAGGTGTTCGTGGCAGTTGGCGCAGTCCAGCCACAGCGTGTGCTGGCGGTGCGGGAACTTCACCGCCGGCATCGAGCCGTACTTGGCGATGATCAGGTCCTGGTCGAGCATTCGCACCTGGGTTTCCGGCAGCAGGTTGGTGCGCGGATTGATGGCGCCGCTGTCGATGGCCTTGACCCAGTTCACCAGGTTGCCGGCGCTGTCGCGAGGCAGCGCTTGCAGCGCCTCGGCCGGCTGCTGCAACACGCCGATGGCCGGGCTGCGCGGATCGTGCACGCCGTCCTGCTCGAGCCGCGCCCACAACGAGGTGGCGGCCATCGCCGCGGCCACCGCCAGCAGCAGCAACGCGGCTGCCCAGCGTGGGCGCAATCGCAGGCGGCGCGTCATCGCTCACGGTCAGCCGGGGATGTAGATGCCGCCGGCGCGGATCGCGCGCACCAGCACGCGGGTCGAATCTTCCAGCACCTGGATCGCGCCGGCATGGTCGCCGCGGGCCGCCTGCGCCTGGGCCTGGGCGCGCAGCGTGGCGGCTTTGTCGACAGAGGCCTGCATGGCCGGCGGCATCGCCCCGGCGGCATCCTTGCGCTCGGACAGCAGCAAATTGATCAGCATGCGGTGCGTCTCGTTGCGGTCGATTTCATAGTCGTACTCCTCGCGCTGCGAGGCGAAATGCAGCGAACGTACCAGAGTGTCGCCGCGGCGCATGGCTTCGATCGACACCCGCGCCGTCAGGTAGGCGCGGTCGAGCAGCACGCGGGCTTCGTCGATGCGGCTGGCCGCCGCCAGCTTCTGTGCCTGCGCGATCTGGCTTTCGATCGAACGGGTGGCGTCCTGGGCCTCGCGCCCGGCCGACTTCTCCTGCGTGATGCGCTGCTGTGCGGTCAGCAGCGCCTGCGCGCTTTCGAGCCGGGCGTCGAAATCGCGCCGCGCCTTTTCGCCCGCGACCTGCTCGGGTTTGGCCAGGCGCACGCCGGCCATCATTTCGCGCGCGGCCAGGTCGAGCAGTTTGTTGGCGGCAGCCAGATCACCGGCGCGCAGCGTGGCGGCGGCTTCGCGGTGCATCAGTCGCGCGTTGTCGCGTTTCTCGCGCGCGGCGGGCACACCGCTGCTGTCGATCTGGCGTGCCGCCGACGAGCTGTCGATCAGCGTGCCGACCGACTGCAGGCGCCGCTCGACCTGGTCGCGGTCTTGCGCGGGCGCCGCAGCCACGCCGAACAGTAGCGCCAGCAGCAGCGCCTTCAAAAGGTTGGCGATGGTCATGGCGGGCTCCCGTTGGCGGGGGGTGTGGTGACACCGGCGGCGGCGAGTGCCCGTTGCAGATGAAGGATGGCGCTGCGCACCTGCACCAGCGCCAGTTCAGCCTCACCGCGCTGCGCGCTTTGCAGCGCCTGCGCGCGCAGGGCCTGGCTCTGCGCGCGGTAGCGCTCGATCAGCGCCAGCGCCTCGGGCGCCGGGTGCAACTCCGACAGCGCCAGCGGCAACAGCTCGGCCAGGCCCTGCTGGCGCGCCAGCTCGAGCGCCACTTCCTCGGCGGGTGTGGTCGCGCGCTCGGTGTAGTCCAACGTCGTTGCGTGCAGCAGGCGGTTCATGCCGGCCAGCACCTGGCGCTCGGTCGCGGCCAGGGTCTGGTTGGCTTGC
The DNA here is from genome assembly GCA_031419635.1 of Burkholderiales bacterium. Taxonomy (GTDB): domain Bacteria; phylum Pseudomonadota; class Gammaproteobacteria; order Burkholderiales; family Burkholderiaceae_C; genus CADEEN01. The sequence goes on from JANOKY010000538.1 coordinate 34,123, forward strand.
TCGTAGCGGCCGTCCTGTTCGAGGTGGCGCGCGGCATCGAGCAGGCTGGTGGCCTGCAACAGCTCGCCGCTGTCGGTACCCGATGTGCCGGCGCGCGCGCGCCAGGCCTCGATCAGGCGGCTGGTGCTGGCCTGCAGTTGCTCGTAGCGCTGGCGTGCCGCGGCCTGGCGCGCCCGCGCGTCGGGCACCAGGCGGCGGGCCAGGCTGATGTGGCGCAGCGCTTCGTCGACGGCGCGCCGCGCACCGGCCAGGTCGCCGCGCGCCAGCAGGTCTTCGGCCAACGCCTGGTGCACGCGGCCTTCGTCGAAATGCGCCACCGCGTCGCGCTGGCCGCTGGTGACGATGCGTTGTGCGGTCGGCGAATCGGCGATCAAGCGGGCGGTGAGGCGCACGCGCTGCTCGACCTGCGCCTGCGACACCTCCTGCGGCAGCGCCGCTGTCGACGCCCCCAGCAACAGTGCGCTGGCCAGCAGCGGCACCCCGGCTCTCATGTGAGCACCCCGCTCGCCGAGTACGGCGAGTGACCCTCCGGGAGGGTCGGGCCTTGCTTGGCGCGGCCCGGCGCAGCGGCCGGTGTTGACCAAGTTGACACCGAATGTCTCATGGCTTGACCTCGCCCGCCGCCGTGCTCACGGCCTTCTTGCGCGAATGGCACAGCCGGCATTCGGAGACCGGGAAGGCGACCTTGCCGTGGCACACGCCGCATTGCTGACCCAGCAGGATCGAGGCCATGCTGATCTGGTTGGCACCCTTTTGCGGCACGAAGATCTTCGGGTGGCAGTTCGAGCAGTCGAGCCACTCGGTGTGCTGCTTGTGCGGGTAGACCACGTCGGGCATCGAGCCCTTGACCTCGCGCACGATGTTCAGGTCCATCACGATCGCGGCTGCC
>JANOKY010000539.1:0-10812 GCA_031419635.1 Burkholderiales bacterium
GGCGGCGCGTTGGCGCTGCCACCGCAGGCTGCCAGCACCAGGCAGATCACGGGCAGCGCCGCCGCTTGCAAGCCACGGGACACGAATCGCTGAAGGCTGAGGAGGGCGTTCATGGTGTGGGGTCCGGTTCAGAAGGAGAACTGCGCGGCCAGACCGAGCATGCGCACAGGCCCGCGCGTGGTGTGGACCTTGAATCGGGTCACGTCGGCATCCAGGCCCAGGCGCAGCGTCGGCGTGATCGCATAGGCCAGGCCGAGGCCGACCAGCGGCTGGACATTGGATTGGCTGGCGCTGCCCCACACCGTGTTGATGTAGTCAAAACGCGTGCGCACACTGGCCAGGCCGGCATGGGCGCGCAGGCTCCACAAAGGCGCGATGTCCCAGCGGTAGCCCGCACTGAGAGCCACTCCGCTGACCTTGAACGTGCCGCCGAACTCGGTGCCCAGCGGCGTGGTGTCGCCGCCCTTGAAGCGGCCGGCGTTGAACAGCGTGAGCTGAACATCGGTGGCTTCGCCCAGGCGGTAGGCCGCGCTCGCCTTGAAGTGCGCGCTGCTGTGGTCGCACGGTGCCGAAGCGACGCAGTCGACCTTGCCCTTGTCGAGGCCCGCGCTCAGACCGATGCTGAAATCGGCCGCGCCGGCAGCGCCAGCCAGCATCAGCGGCGCCGCGGCAAGCCACCAGCGCATGCCATTGCGCGGCATCGACGACGCGACGGGGTACGGTTGGGCACGGTTCATGGCAACTCCCTCGACGGTTTTGCGCACCACCGCGGTCTGCGATGACACTGCATGTTGGTAAGAACGGGAGCCGCGCTCGAAAGCGGCCATCGCAGGACCGCTTTCTCTTTCCAACGCAGGTCAGCGCGCCGTGACGATCCAGCCTTCGAGGCCATCCACATCGCGCGGCAGACCCGCATGCGGCTGCTGCACCGCCCAGGCCGCCTGCATCAGGCACAGCACCGCGTCGAGCCGGTCGCCGGCGGCATCGGCCACCAGGCCGTCGCGCTGGGCGTGGCTCAGCGCCAGGCGCAAGCCCAGGCGCGCCGAGCGGCCCTGCTCCAAGGCATCGACGAGGTCTTTGCGCGCGATCAAGCGCTCGGGGGTTTGGCGGGCGCGCTCGTCGCTCTTGTACGAGCGCGTGTCGATCAGCTCGCGCGCCAGCAGGCCGGGGTAGCCCTCGAGCGCCACGCGCTGCGCGTCGCCATCGTGCAGGCACGGCAGGTGCACGCCGGCCTCGATCAGCCGCGGCACGCCAGCGTGCAGCATGAAGGCCACCGGCGGGTTGACCCACTTCATCGACGGGCTCGAGCCGGCGGGCCGATCGCAGGCGCGGTGCGCAAACTTGGCGCCCACCGGCCGCGCGGCGCAGAAGGCGGCGAAGGTGTTGCGGATCGTGGCGCGGTCCAGCGCGGCGTAGTGGCGCATCAGTGCCAGCCACTCGCGTGGCCAGCCGAGGGCCTCGACCAGTTCGCGCGGTAGGCCGAAGGGAAAGTCGAACGCACCGAGCCAGGGGCCGGGCTCGCGCAGCAGGGCCTCGAAGGCGGCAAAGCCCGGCAGCGCATCGACGCGTTGCAGCGAGACGCGCCGGCCGTGCACGCTGCCGCGGGCCACGGTGATCGGTTTGCGCGGCGTTGGCGCGCTGGTGAAGTCGACACCGAGGAGGTGCGGATGCGGCGCGGTGGGGGATGGCATGCAGGGATTGTCACGGCCGCCTTTCGGCACAATCGCGGCATGCATGGACCCGACCGCGACTTCTGGCAGCAGCGTTTCGAGCAGCAGCAAACGCCCTGGGACCGCGGCAGCGCCAGCCCGCAACTTGCACGCTGGTTCGCCGCTGGCACGCTGGCGGCTGGGCAACGCATCGCCGTGCCAGGCTGCGGCAGTGGCCACGACGTGCTGGCGCTGGCGCAGGGCGGCTGCGATGTGGTCGCCATCGACTACGCCGCAGCGGCGGTGACGCTGACGCGCGAGCGCTTGACCGCGGCGGGCGCCACAGCCAGCGTGGTGCAGGCCGATGTATTGGCATGGCAGCCTGCGGCGCCGCTCAACGCGGTGTACGAGCAGACCTGCTGGTGCGCCCTGCACCCCGACCATTGGCAAGCCTACGCGCAGCAGTTGCTCGGCTGGCTGCGCCCCGGCGCCCGCTTGCTGCTGCTGGCGATGCAGTGCCTGCGCCCGGGCGCGGCCGAGGGCCGCATCGAAGGGCCGCCGTACCACATGGACATCAACCTGCTGCGCGCACTGCTGCCAGCAACACTGTGGTCGTGGCCCGCACCGCCCTACGAGCGCGTGCCGCACCCGGTGGGCTGGACCGAGCTGGCGATCGTGCTGACCCGGCGATAGCCGAGCTCAACGGGCCGAAGCCAGCGCCACGACACCGAGCGCGATGCAGGCCGCACCAACCATGCGCAGGCCGCGATCCGCCTCTCCCAGCAGGCGCCCGCCGATCAATGCGGCAAACAGCATCGAGACCTCGCGGGCCGGCGCCACATGCGACAGCGGCGCCATCGTCACCGCGTACAGCACCAGGATGTAGGCCAGCGGCCCGAGCGTGGCCACCACCATCGCGTGGCGCCATTGGGCGCGCCAGGCACTGCGCAGGCCGGCCACATCACGCAGCGAGCCCGGCAGCAGGATCGGCACGCGCAACAGGTTGCCGACGTAGTCGACCAGCACCGGGCCGATCAGCAGCACCTTGACGGCATAGCCGTCGATCACGGTGTAGCCGGCGATCAAGCCGCCGGTGAGCACGCCCCAGCGCACCCCCGCCAGCGCGCGCTGGCGCAACGCGGCGTCATGCGAATGGCGCCACAGCGCCGGGCCACCGGCGATCAGCCAGACACCGCCGCACAGGGCCAGCACGCCGGCCACGCCCAGTACGCTCGGGCGCTCGCCGAGCAGCAATACTGCGCCGATGGCGGCAAACAGCGGCCCGCTGCCGCGGGCCACGGGGTAGACCACGGTCAAATCGGATTTCCGATAACCGGTCAGCAGGACCGTGAAATACAGCACATGCACCAGCGCACTGACGCCGAGCACGGCCCATTCGCGCAGGCCCCACAGCCGCCATTGATCGAGGCCGAACCACAGCGCCACCGGAGCCCACAAAACGCAGGTCAGTAGCACGCTGATCAGCGCGAAATGGTGGTTGCCGCCGGCCTTCTTGGCCACGATGTTCCACAGCGCGTGCAGCAGCGCGGCCAGCAACACCAGGGCCAACGCGGTCAAGGGCATGGCGGGCATTCTCCACGCACGCCTGGGCGCTACAGTCGAGGCCGAGACATGAATCTGGAGCCCCCTTGATGAACCCGGTCCTGGTTGAAGCCTGGCGCGGCGATGCGGTCGAGTCGTTCCACCGCGGCTCGCTGGCGGTGGTCGATGGCGACGGCAGCGTGGTCACGTCGCTCGGCGACATCGACCGGCCGGTGTTCCCGCGCTCGGCCATCAAGCTGCTGCAGTCGCTGGCCTTGGTGGAGAGCGGCGCAGCCGATCGCCTGCGCCTGAGCGACGAGGAGCTTGCTCTTGCCTGCGCCTCGCACAACGGCGAGCCGGCGCACACGCGCACGGCCGCGGCGATGCTGGCCAAGGCCGGGCTGGATGCCTCGGTGCTCGAATGCGGCGCGCACTGGCCGTACCACGAGGCCTCGGCCCATGCATTGGCCGCGGCGGGCGCGGCGCCCAGCGTGCTGCACAACAACTGCTCGGGCAAGCATGCCGGTTTTGTCTGCCTGGGCTGCGAGCTGGCGGGCACGCACGACCGGCGTGCCTGGCTGGCCGGCTATGTGCAGCCCGAGCATGCGCTGATGCGCGAAGTCAACGCCACGGTGGCGGCCGTTACCGGCTGCGAGCTGTCGCGCGCACCGCGCGGCACCGACGGTTGTTCGATCCCGACCTACGCCATCCCGCTGCGCCAGCTCGCCCATGGCTTCGCCCGCGCCGGCAGCGGCGTCGGGCTGAGTGCCGGTCGCGCCGCGGCGGCGGCGCGGCTGCGCCGTGCGGTGGCGCGGGCACCGTTCATGGTCGGCGGCAGCGCGCGCTTCGACACCCAGGTGATGCAGGCTTTGGGCGAGCGCGTGTTCTGCAAGGTCGGCGCCGAAGGCATGTACTGCGCCGCGCTGCCCGAGGCCGGGCTGGGCGTGGCGATCAAGGTCGACGACGGCAACACCTCACGGGCCTGCGAGGTGGTGATGGCGGCGCTGATCGAAGCCCTGGTGCCGCTGCACAGCGATGCCGACCGCGCGCTGCTTGCCAGCCTGTCGAATCTCACCTTGCGCAACTGGCGCGGGCTGGACGTGGGGCGATTGGCGGCGCATGAATCGCTGCGCCAGCTGGCTGTCCCGGTAAAGCGCGCCGCGGCGTGACACATTGCCGCCGATGGGGTCGGCCGCGCGGCCACAATGACGGCACCCGCGTTCGATCATGAACACCTCGAACAAGCCTCCGACCTACCAGCCGTCAGCGGCCGGATCCTTCGACTTCCAGCCGGTGTCGATCGATTCCGCACGCGCCGCGCTCGACGAGTTGCCCAGCGGCGTGGCGCGCGTGCTCGAAGGCGTGCCGGGCTACTGGCAAAACAACCGCCGCCCGCCGCTGGCCACCGACCGCGCTCTGACAGGCCGGGCGATGGACTGGGCAGTGCAGTTGCCGGCCAACATCCGGCCGCTGATCACCACCGAGCGCTACCCGCGCATCATCAATGCCATTGCCTCGGCCTGGCCCGACGCCGCGGCCCGGGCCGAGATGTTCGACCACCTGCTCAATGACCGGCGCGTCGGCCGGCGCGGTTTCCCGATCGACGTCGAGCGCGAAATCTCGGCCCTGTGCCTGTACGCCAGCAGCCTGCCTTGAGCCAGCCCAGCGACGTTTACTGGCTGCACCGCGGCAGCACACCGCTGCTGGTCAGCGTGCCGCACACCGGCACCGCGCTGCCGGTGGCGCTGCGTGAGCGCATGCTGCCGCGCGCGGCCGGCGTCGAAGACACCGACTGGCATCTCGAGCGGCTGTACGACTTCGTGCGCGAGCGCGGTGCCAGCCTGATCGTGCCGCGCGCGAGCCGCTATGTGATCGACTTGAACCGGCCGCCCGAAGACACGCCGATGTACCCCGGCGTCAACAACACCGGCCTGGTGCCGACACGGTTTTTCAGCGGCGACGCGCTGTACCGCGACGGCTGCGAACCCGGCGCCGCCGAGATCGCCGAGCGGGTGGTGCAGCACTGGCAGCCCTACCACGACGCGCTGGCCGCCGAGCTGGCGCGGCTGCGCGCCCTGCATGGCCACGCCGTGTTGTTCGATGCGCACAGCATCAAGTCCGAACTGCCGTGGCTGTTCGAAAGCCGCCTGCCGCACCTGAACCTCGGCACGGCCGGCGGCAGCAGTTGCGCGCCGACGCTGGCCGCCGCGCTGACCGGCGTGCTGGGCGCGCAGCAGCGCTACAGCCATGTCACCGACGGCCGCTTCAAAGGCGGCTACATCACCCGCCGCTACGGCCGGCCGGCCGAGCAATGGCACGCGGTGCAGCTCGAGATGTGCTGGCGCTGCTACCTCGACGAAGCCGAGCCCTCGGCCTGGCACGCCGAGCGCGCGGCCGAGGTCACGCCGCTGCTGCGCTCGCTGGTGCAGGCGATGATCGACTGGCGGCCCTGATGCAGGCCACCGACGCGTTGCTGATCGAGGCGGTTGACCCGCAGCACCCGCACGCTCTGGCGCTGCTGCACGAGGCGGCGTTGGAAGCCCGGGCGCTGTACCCCGAACTGTTCGCGCACGACTCCCCGGCGCCGACCAACCCGCCCTTGCAAGCCCGCGACGCGTACCTGCTGGCCTGGCGCGACGGCCAGGCCGTGGCTTGCGGCGCCTTGCGCCAGCGCGATGCCTTCACCGGCGAGTTGCGGCGCATGTTCGTGACCCGTGCGGCCCGCCGCTACGGCGTGGCCCGCGCGCTGCTTTCCCGCCTCGAGCATGAGGCGCGGCGGCACGGCTACCGCCACCTGGTGCTCGAAACCGGCGCCCGCCAACAGGCCGCGATCGCGCTGTACAGCGGCTGCGGCTGGCGCCGCATAGCAGCCTGGGGCCCGTATGTCGGCGACCCGATGAGCGCGTGCTTCGGCAAGGCCCTGCCCTGGTGTGGCTGAGCGCGGCTGAGCGCAGCGCTATGCTCGCGCGCATGCGCGACCTCGAACCGATGTCGATGAAACAGTTGCTGCTGCGGTTGCAAGGCCGCGTCGGCCGCCGCACCTGGTGGCTGTGGGCCGTGGCCGCCCCGCTGGGCCTGATGCTGTACCTGACCGTGGTCCTGCGCGTGGCCGGCCTGCCGGCACGCACCACCGAGGTGGCGGTGAACCTGCTGCTGTTGTGGCCGGTGCTGGCGGTCAGCGTCAAGCGCTGGCACGACCGCGGCAAGGTCGGCTGGTGGGTGCTGGTGACGCTGATCCCGCTGGTCGGCTGGCTCTGGGCCCTGATCGAGAACGGCCTGCTGCGCGGTGATGCAGGGGCCAATCGTTTTGGCGAGCCGTCGGCGGGCGATCAGGGCTAGTCAATAGCGGCTGCTGATGCCGGCCAGGCGCAGGTACCACTGCGCCACCCAGGCGACGAAGCCGCGCCGCAGCGGCGCGGCCCAGCCGCGTGCCAGCGGCGCCGCGGTGACTTCGCGCGACACGGCGATGGCCTGCTCGAATGCCGTGGCCAGCGCGGCGGTGAAGCCGGCGTCGCGCACCACCACATTGGCTTCGAGGTTGAGCAGCAGCGACAGCGGGTCGATGTTGGAGCTGCCGACCGTCGCCCAATCATCGTCGACCAGGGCCACCTTGGCGTGCAGGAAGGCCGGCATGTACTCGTAGATGCGCACGCCATGCGACAGCATCTCGGCGTACAGCACGCTGGCGGCGAGGCCGGCGAAGCGGTAGTCGAGCTTGCCTTGCAGCAGCAGGCGCACCTGCACGCCGCGCCGCGCCGCGTCGCGCAGCGTGCGCAGGAAGGCGCGGCCGGGGTAGAAATAGGCCGAGACCAGGTCGATGCGCTCGCGCGCTCCGCGCAGGGCGTCGATGTAATTGCGTTCGATGGCCCGGCGCTGGCTGAGGTTGTCGCGGACCAGAAAGGCGGCACACATCGGCAGCACTTCTTCGACCGCGGTCTCGGCCGGCGCGCCGGTGATGCGCAGCGCGCGCATCAACTGCTTGGCACGCGCCACCGGCTCGGCGCTGCGCGCCAGCGCCAGCACTTCGTCGCGCCAGTCGTGGCCGAAGGCGGCGCGGGTCCACATCGCCCGCGCGGTCTGCGCCACCGGCGCCACCACCGGGCCGCGCAGGGCCACCGCGAAATCCAGCCGCGGCTCGGGCGTGGCGCCGTGGTTCAGGTCCATGCGGTCGCCGATGATGTTGATGCCGCCGACGAAGGCCTGCTCGCTGTCAGTGGCCAGCAGCTTCTGGTGCAGGCGGCGCAACTGGCCCGGCTGCAGCCACGAGTACCAACGGTCGATCGGGCGGAACACCGCCAGCGCCACGCCGCTGCCATCGAACCAGCGCTTCAGGGTCGCCAGGGTGGCCTTGGAGCCGAAGCCGTCGACCACCACGCGCACGCGCACGCCGCGCTCGGCCGCGGCCCGCAGCGCGTCGGCCATGGCGCGGCCGGCGGCGTCGTCGTGGAAGATGTAGGTGGCCAGCCAGGCCTCGTGACGCGCGCGGGCGATGGCCGCGTGCATGGCCGGGAACAACTGGTCGCCGCCGGTCAGCAGCGTGACTTCGTTGCCACCGCTGAACTGCGCCTCGCGCTGGGCGTACCAGGCGGCTTCGTGCGGCTGATCGGCATTCATTTTCAGGGCCACTCGAACTCGGCCACCAGCGGCAGGTGGTCGCTCATGCGCGCCCACGCCGCACCGCGCGGCACGAAGGTCGAGTGGCAGGCCAGCACCCGGGTGTAGATGCGGTCCAGCGCGAACACCGGCACGCGCGAGGGGAAGGTCGATCGGCGCACCGCACGCGGGCCTTCGCCGAGCGCGCGTGCCAGGCCGATCTCGTGCATCGGCGTGTCGAGTTTTTCGCCCCAGTCGTTGAAGTCGCCGGCCACGATCAGCGGCGCGTCGGCCGGCACTTCAGCGGCGATGAAATCGGCCAGGCGCTGGATCTGGCGCACCCGGCCGGCGTGCATCAGGCCCAGGTGCGCGACCACGGCATGCAGGGTGCGGCCGTGCCACTGCACCGGCACGTGCAGCAGGCCGCGCTGCTCGAAACGGTGGTCGCTGACGTCGTGGTGGCCGATGTCGCCGAGCGGCCAGCGCGACAGCAGGGCATTGCCATGCTCGCCGTGGCGGGTGACGGCATTGCTGCGGTAGGCCACGTCATAGCCCTCGGGGGCCAGGAACTCGGCCTGGCCCTGTTCGGGCCAGCCGAACCAGGTGCGCTCGAACTGGCGCGCGTCGCGGCTGTGGTGCAAGCGCACCTCTTGCAGGAACACCAGGTCGGCGTCGAGGGCCTCGACACCCAGGCCCAGGTTGTGGATCTCCAGGCGCTTCCTCGGCCCGACACCGCGCACGCCTTTGTGGATGTTGTACGTGGCCACACGCAGGCGCTCGTGCAGGCCGGTGTGCGGCGGCAGGTGGCTCGATTGCAAAGGGTTCATGTCATGAAGCGAGGCAGTTGCAACACCGCTTCGGCGTTGCTCGGCGAGAAGCAGCGATCGGCCGCCTCGCGCCAGGGCAACCACTCGAAGTGCAGGTGTTCGCGCGGGTTGAGTGTCACCGGCGTGCCTGCTGGCACGGTCAGGCCGAAGACATGCTCGGTGTTGTGGGTGATGCCCGGTGCATAGCGATGGCGCCACACCGGGTAGATCTCGTAGTGGTTGGCGAGTTGCCAATCGCGCAGCGCGCTCAACGGCACCGCGTCGCTGCCAATTTCAATGGCGGTCTCTTCGCCGACCTCGCGCACACAAGTGTCAATCAGCGGCTCGCCGATCGCGTCCTTCGAGCCGGTGACGCTCTGCCAGTAGCCGGGCTTGTCGGCGCGCTCGATCAACAGCACGTCCAGGGCCGGCGTGTGGATCACCACCAGCACGGACTCGGGGATCTTGGGTTGGCGTGGCGTCATGGGGACCGCCGCTCAGACACCGCTCAACACAGCGACCAGTGCATCCGTGAACGCGTTGGCCTCGGCACGCAAGGCGATTCGCCGGCCTTTGAGCAACCGTGCCGGCAGGGCCGCGCACAAATGCGCCGCGAGGTACAGGCGCTCGCCTTCGATGAGCACCGATTGGGTCAAGCGCCTGGGCAGCGCCGCCGGAGCCCGCGGCAGGCGCGCCAGCGGCATGCACAAGCGCGTCGAATGCTGGCTCAGTTGATCGCTTTGCAACACGACGAAGTACGGAAACGCCACGCGCTGCGCGGCGTTCGGGTTGGCATAGGCGTCGTACTGCGCCATCTCACCGGGAGTACGTTCTACCAGGCGCGGAATTCTTCGCCGGGGATGCCGAACTTCTCGACCAGCGAGTTCTGCATGTCGACCCAGTCTTTGTACTGGTCGTAGAAGGCCTTGCCCGTGTCCGCCGGCTTGCCGCGCCGCTGCGGTGCCAGCAACAAGTCGTACTGCTCGATCGAAATCACGACGCTGTGACGCCGGCCCGATTTCTCGATGAACACCGGCCCGCGCTGCGCCTGCTCGAGAACGGCGCCCAGACGGTTCTTGGCTTCGGTCGCGGTCAGGTGCATGACGGGACTCCTTTGCGTTCAGCCATTCTAGCTATTCGTGCCAAAGCACCGATGGCGACGTTCAGGCCGGCTGCGTGTTGCGCAGCCGGATGTGCAGCTCGCGCAATTGTTTTTCATCCACCGGTCCCGGCGCATTGGTCAGCAGGTCTTGCGCGCGCTGCGTCTTCGGGAAGGCGATCACCTCGCGCAGCGACTCGGCGCCGGTCAACAGCATCACGAAGCGGTCCAGGCCGATGGCGATGCCGCCGTGCGGCGGCGCGCCGTATTGCAGCGCGTCGAGCAGGAAGCCGAACTTGGCCTGGGCTTCTTCGGCATTGATCTTCAGCGCGCGGAAGACCTTGCTCTGCACTTCCTCGCGGTGAATCCGCACCGAGCCGCCGCCGAGCTCGATGCCGTTGAGCACCACGTCGTAGGCCTTGGCGATGCAGGCGCCGGGGTTGCTCTCGAGCCAGTCTTCGTGGCCGTCTTTCGGGCTGGTGAAGGGGTGGTGCACAGCGACCCAGCGGTCGGCCGCGTCGTCATGCTCGAACATCGGGAAGTCGACCACCCACAGCGGTTCCCACTCGCCCTGCACCAGGCCGCGGGCTTTGCCGAACTCGCTGTGGCCGACCTTGACGCGCAGCGCGCCGATCGAGTCGTTGACCACCTTGGCCTTGTCGGCACCGAAGAAAATCAGGTCGCCGTTGGCCGCGCCGGTGCGGGCCAGCACTTCGGCTATCGCCTGGTCGTGCAGGTTCTTCACGACCGGGCTCTGCAAACCGTCGCGGCCGGTGGCGATGTCGTTGACCTTGATCCAGGCCAGGCCCTTGGCGCCGTAGATCTTGACGAACTCGGTGTAGCCGTCGATCTCGCCGCGGCTCATCTCGGCGCCGCCGGGGATGCGCAGCGCGACGACCCGGCCGTCGGCGCTCTTGGCCGGCGTGGAGAAGACCTTGAAATCGACATCGCGCATCACGTCGGTGACTTCAGTGAGCGCCAGCTTGACCCGCAGGACGGGCTTGTCGCTGCCATAGACGCGCATCGCGTCGGCGTAGCTCATCACCGGGAAGGCCGGCAGCGGCACGCCGATGGCGTGCTCGAAGGTGCTGCGGATCATGCCTTCGCACATGCTGCGGATTTC